>JALONX010000109.1 GCA_025454695.1 Chloroflexaceae bacterium | reverse complement strand
GGATCCCAGTAGGGTACCTGCAAGTCGTTCAAACCGCCGGTGACGAAAAAGTGGGGATAGGCTTTGCGTTCCATCTGGTCGTAGGGCGAATACGACCACATGTAGGCAAAGGCTTCAGGGTCGTGAGGGTCGCCCCACTGCTCATACTCAATCACGGTCAGCGGCAGGTTGGGGTCGAGCATGGCGTTGATGACGTTGGTGTAGGCCACCTTGGCCACCACCGCCCTAAACAGCTCGGGGCGCATGTTGGCCACGGCGGAGACCAGCAGCCCACCGGCGCTGCCGCCCATCATCGCCAGCCTGGCAGGCGCGGTGTAATTCTGCTTCACCAGGTGTTCGGCGCAGGTAATAAAGTCGGTGAAGGTGTTTTTTTTGTGCAGCAGGCGGCCCTGTTCATACCAGGCCCGGCCCAGCTCCGAGCCGCCCCGGATGTGGGCCATGGCATAGACAAAGCCCCGATCCAGCAGACTCAAGATGTTGCTGCTGAAGATGGGATCCATGCTATAGCCGTAGGAGCCGTAGCCGTAGAGCAGGCAGGGGTTGCTGCCGTTCAGCGCCAGCCCCTTGCGGTAGACAATGGACATGGGTACCTGCACGCCGTCGGGCGCAGTGGCATGGATGCGGGCCGACTCATAGAGCGCCGGGTCGTAGCCGCTGGGAATTTCCTGCTGCTTCAACACCGTCCACGAGTCGTCGTCCAGGCCATATTCCACCACCGAACGGGGCGTGACCAGCGAGCTGTAGCTGAAGCGCAGGCTGTGGGCAGCGTAATCGGGGTTGCTCTCCGGGAAAAAGGTGTAGGCTGGTTCGGGGAAATTGACATAACGCGCATTGCTGCCGTCAGGTTGGCTAATGTGAATCTGCTTCAGGCCGCCCTTGCGCTCGTAGAGTAGCATGAAGTCGGCGAAGAGATCCATGCCTTCCAGCAGCACGTCAGAGCGGTGGGGCAGCAGTTCGCGCCAGTTGGCCCGCATCGGGTTGGCCACCGGCGCTTCCATCAGGCGGAAGTTCTCGGCCTCGTCGTTGGTGATGATCAGAAAGCGCTCGCCGTGGTGATCGGCGTAGTATTCCACCCTGGGCTGCCGGGGCTGCATCAGCGTGAACGTGGCCGTCGGGTCGTCGGCAGAAGCATAGTAGACTTCGGTCGCCATCATGCTGGCCAGGGTGACGATGAGGTAGGCGTCGCTGCGGGTCTTCTCGACGCCCATGTAAAACTTCTCGTCGTCTTCTTGCAGCAGCAGCGTGTCGCTGGCCGGGTCGCTGCCGAGGGTATGGCGGTAGAGCTGGTAGGGCCGGTGCGAGTCGTCGAAAACGGTGTAGTAGAGGGTGCGGTTGTCGTTGGCCCAGGCGATGCCGCCAGCGGTGTTCGGAATCTGTTCGGCTAGCAACTCGCCGGTTTCTAGGTTCTTGACGTAGAGTGTAAACACAATCGCGCCGGTCGTGTCCACGCTGTAGGCCAGCATGCGGTGGTCGGGGCTGGCTGCAAAGGCACCAATGCGGCAGAACGCCTGCCCTTCGGCTAGCTGGTTCACGTCCAGCAGCAGCTCTTCAGGCCCGTCCAGGCTGCCATGTTTGCGGCAATAGATCGGGTATTGCTGGCCCTCTTCGGTACGCACATAATAGAAGAAGTCGCCGTCGCGCACGGGCACGCTCAGGTCGCTCTCCTTTATGCGCCCGCGCATCTCGCGATAGAGCTGGGCTTGCAGGGCGGCGGTGGGGGCCAGCGCCGCCTCGGTGTAGGCGTTTTCGGCCTCAAGGTAGGTAAGCACCGCCGGATCTTCGCGGTTTTGCAGCCAGAAGTAGTCATCATTCCATGTGTGGCCCAACCATTCGGTGGTGTGAGGTCGCACGGGTGCAACTGGCGGTTGTGGTGTGGTCATAGGTTTCATTATTTAAGGTGTATTTATACTGCGTACTGCGTGAAACGTGAAACGTGATGCGTAATGCGTAATGCGTGAAACGTGATGCGTACCGCGTAATTAACGTCATCTTGTCATCTTGTCATCTTGTCATCTTGTCATCGCAGCTCTGCGCCTCTGCGTTTCTGTCTCTGTGGCTACGTCTGGGCGAGAAACCGTTCCACGGCGGGGATGATGTAGGCATGGGCGTCTTCCAGCACGTAGTGGCCCGCGTCGTCTATGCGGCGCACGTCGGCCTGGGGGAAGCGCTGCATCCAGCCCGCCAGAAAATGGTCGTCGAAGCACCAGTCTTTGCCACCCCAGCAGATCAGCATGGGCGTGTCGCGGAACATGCCGAGTTGCTGCTCGATTTCGGCTCCGGTGCGCCACGAGGGGTGGTTCTGGTGCAACGGGATGTCTTGCACAAAGCGCAGGGTGGCGATGCGGTTGTGCCAGGAATTGTAGGGCAGCAGGTAGCCCCGGCGCACGGCGGGCGGCATGGGTTGTTCCACGGCCATAAACGTGGCCATGCCCGCAAAGCCGTTGAAGCCGCGAATGGCCAGATCGCCAAAGCCAGGGATTTTGCACATGGTGATGCGCAGCGGAATATGGGTTGAAAGAAAGGCGGTGGTGTTCAGCACCACAAATTTATTGATATGGATGCTGCGGCGCACTGCAAAACCCATACCAATTGGCCCGCCCCAGTCGTGCAGCACCAGCGTGGCTTCCCGCAGGCCCAGGTGTTGCACCAGCAGACTTACGTTTTCTACATGGTTGGCCAGGCGGTAGGGGTAGTCTTGCGGCCTGTCGGAAAGGCCACAGCCCATGTGGTCAGGCACAATCACCCGGTAGTGGGGCCGCAGCGCCGTGATAAGGCGGCGGTAGTAGAACGACCATGTGGGGTTGCCGTGCAGCATAAGGACGGCGGGGCCGCTGCCCTCGTCCACATAGTTGAGGTGGCCACCGGGGACGCTGAAACGGTTCTGACCAAAGGGGTAGAGGTTACGAATAGGCGACAGATCGAACGGGGCCGTATCCTGAACAAGCACCACCATCACTCCTGGTTCTGTGGAGATTAGCGATTGGAGATTGGGTCTGGGGAATCAGCCGTCGAGTCTCTATGGCCGATGCCTATGCATCCCGTACTCCTTGGAAACGTAACAGCACACCAGGGCAGTTGTTGCGTGTGCCGGATATTTACGTGAATAGTATAGCACGAGTCACTTCGTATAACTTTTTGTACTGCTTTTTGTAACGCTTACGTGCTGTTTGTATGGGTAGGTGTATGGTGTAATAGTTGCAAGAAACGACCGTTGAGAACGTTGAGTCTACCGAGGATTTGCTTGCTTCGGTTCAATTTTTTGTCATCCTGGTTGCTCGCTCTCGACAGCTGTTCTAGTGCGTGCTAGACTAGTGTCACACAACTACTTGCAGATTCTTAGGAGGAGTCCCCGTATGCAGCCTGTTTCTCGTGTTGCGGGATGGAAGCTGGCCAGCCTGTTTGTGCTGTTGTCGCTGGTGTTGAGCGCCTGTGGCCTTGGTGGGTTAGCCCAGGCCCCCACGGCAGCCCCAACGTCGCCGCCTGCGCCCACCTCGCCGCCTGCGCCCACTTCGCCGCCTGCGCCCACGGCAGTGCCCACAGCCACCGGCCTGATTGGTGCTGGCGACGATGCGCAGGAGGCGGTTGTACAGATTGAAACTGAAGGCGGGATTGTGCCCCTTGGCGAAAGCCAGACCTTTGGTGTTGCCGGGAGCGGTTCAGGTTTCATTATTGACCCCAGTGGCATTGTCGTGACGAACAACCATGTTGTCACCGGTGCGGCCACCATTCGTGTGCATATCGGGGGCAAGGCAAAAGACCCAACCGGCGTGCGGGCCACCGTGCTTGGCACCTCAGAATGTTCTGATCTGGCCGTGATCAAGCTGGTTGGCGGCGGGCCGTACAAATATCTCGACTGGTTTACCGGCGATGTGAAGGTGCGCCAGGACGTGTTTGCGCTGGGCTTCCCGTTAGGTGAGCCAGAATTCACTGCGACCCGTGGCATTGTTTCCAAAGCCAGCACCGAGGGCCGCACCAGCTGGGCCTCGATTGATCGGGTGATTGAACACGACGCCAAGATTCTGCCGGGCAACTCGGGCGGGCCGCTGGTGACACCAGATAACGAGATTATCGGCGTCAACTACGCGGGGAACGACAGCACCAGCCAGTTCTACGCGATTGGCCGCGACGAAGCCCGCAGCCTGATTACAGACCTGACCGAAGGCAAGAACGTGAACTCCCTTGGCATCAACGCTGAGGCCTTCCAGGGAAGCGACGTTTCCGGCATCTACGTGGCCTCGGTGAAGACTGGTTCACCCGCCGACAAGGCCGGGGTGAAAGCAGGCGACGTAATCACCACGCTGGAGCGCAAGCCGGTGGGTGACGACGGCACCATGGAAGCCTACTGCGACATTATGATTACCCAGGGCGGGGCCGACAAGCCCATGACGCTGGAAGTGTACCGCCCCTCGACCCAGGAATTTCTGGAAGGCCAGCTGAATGTAGAAGGCCGCGGGCTGGAAGTCGTCACCTCGTTTGCCAACCAGCAGACCGACGGCAGCACCCTCGAAGAATACTCGGGCTACCAGGAAATTTCCGACGACGCTGGTGTGCTTTCGATGGAAGTGCCGGTTGAATGGGCGGACGTGAATGGTTCCGACTGGTCGGAGAACGATGAGCGCCTGGGGCGGGCCCTGTCGGCCTCCACCGATATCCAGCAGTTCCTCGATGGTTGGAGCACCCCCGGCGTGTTCTTTGGGGTGTCGCGCACACTTGCCCAGAACCAGACCGAGGAGAGCGTGTTGGACAGCCAGACGTTTGATAGCGCCTGCACCTATGCTCAGCGCGAACGCTACGAAGACCAGGTGCATACCGGCTATTACGACATCTGGACGAACTGCGATGGTACCAACACGACGCTGGTGGTGGTGGCCCTGGTTCCTGCGAACCGCTCCTACATCGCGCTGATCCAGATTCAGGTGGTGAACGACGCCGACTACAAGGCCCTGGATCGCATTATCAACACCTTCCAGGTACGCAGCGGCGACATCTAAAACAAATTGCTCACAAAGGCACAAAGGCACAAAGAAACGCATATAAACGCATCTACCAAAACCCTTTGTGTCTTTGTGCCTTTGTGAGAGCCGTGGCCGAGTTACGAATGACGAGTTGGTTGCTAAGCTTTGTGCCTTTGTGCCCCTTTGACCGGCTCAGGGCAGGCTTTGTGAGAGCTACAGTGTGTCTGGCTTTGGCTTGTTCCAGCGCTCCAGCATGCGCTCGGTGAAGCTGGACTGGCGCTGGTCGAAGTGGCTCACCGCCTGCAGCAGGTAGGGCGCACTCACGCGCCGCAGGTAGACCACCAGTCCCTCGCTGGCAATCGTGTCGAACGCCTGCTGGTAGTAGCTAAACAGATAGGTGTTGCCCAGTTGCACCCCAGCCCGCACCGCCCCCAGCCCCACCATCGAAGAGATCTCCAACAGCGAACGGTTTTCACGCTGGGCCAGGGTTTGCAACTGGCCAAACAGGCCGGCCAGTTTCCCGGCATCGGGCAGTTCTGCTGCGCTCGCTTGCAGCCGCTGCCACGACTCGCGGGCGTCCTGCACATTCAACGGTAGCATGTCAATGGTGTCGGCCATGGTGCCGGAAGTACCCTCCAGCGCGTTCAGCAACTCATCAAACGAGCTAATCTCGACATCAGCCGGGAGTGCGCCGTTCTGCTTTAGCTCCTCCACCAGCGTCGCCAGGTAGGTGCGGGTGCCGCCGAGAATGTCGGAAGCGGCGGCCAGCAGCCAGATTGGCGACCAACCCACCGCCAGAAAGCCCGCCACCTCCACCACGTTGCCCGCAGCTTTGCGGCGCAACAGTTCTTCGGCGCTCATCGTTTCGTTGGGAAACACGCCCTTCACGCCGCCGAGCAGTTCCACCGTCAGGCGCAGCAGGCGGGACACGGTGGCCTGGTAGAACTTCGACTGACGCACGCTGGTGGGCAGCAGCACGCCGGTCGCTTCATGCACGAGGCCTCCGGCAATGGCAGCCGTGGCGCGGGTGGCCCGTTCGGGCAACGACAGCAAATATCGAGTTGAGTCCGGCATACGTTTCTATTCCTTTTTCTGAAAATGTTCTCGCAAAGGCGCAAACAAGATAGGCTCTCGCAAAGGCACAAAGCTCGCAAAGGTGGCTCACATGCATATGCCCTTGCGAAGCATTTCGCAATACTCGCCGTTCACTGTGCAATGAGACGCTGAGCGGCGGGCATGAGTTTCAACCTGCAGACCGATGTTGCCACGGGGAATGGCTGCTATAGTCGTTTCCATCATAGCGTGGTAGGTATTCTGTTGTTAGATAGGAAGTTCCCGATGAGTTGGGCAAAACGGGCAATAGCCGCTCTTCAGCGGGGTGAAACGGTACAGGTGCGTCCCCGTGGCCATTCAATGACGGGCCGGGTAAACGATGGCGACCTGGTGACATTGGCACCGTGTGACCCGGCGACGCTCAATGTGAACGACATTGTGCTGGTGCGGGTGCGCGGCACCGATTACCTCCACCTGATTAAGGCTCGCCAGGGCGAGCGCTTCCTGATCGGCAATAACCGTGGCGGCATCAACGGCTGGGTCGGGGCGCGGGCGATCTATGGTGTGGCGACGAAGGTTGAGCGGTGATAATGAAAGTTGATAATCGGGAGAGTACACCGATTTCGCAGATAAACTTGACATTACCAATTATTTGATGACGATTGCATTGTAAACCCAAGGATGTTATGGATAGAAGCTTGTTTCTTCGCTTGCCTTTCGCGCCGACGATTGATGGCCTCTGTTTTCGGCGGTTTCGTGACAGCAACGACTATTCACAAATGGCTGAGGTGCATCGTGGAGCGCAAGTATGGGATCGTGTCGATCCACAATCGGCCCGTGAAAGCGTACCAACTGCTGAAAACTTAGCGGCTACCTTTCCCGAAGGAGAAGCCAAAGATAGCCCCGACATGCTGCTGGCGCTCATAGATGATCAGATTGTTGGCTACAATCACGTCATGTGGCGATGGACGGAGGTAACTGGAACTCGGGTCTATTTGCACCTGGGCTACTTGTTGCCCCAATGGCGAGGTAAGGGGATTGGCACTGCCCTCCTGCGTTGGTCACAGCAACGCATTTGTGAGCTTGTGGCCGATGATCGGCATCAAGGAGATACAACTTTTGCAACGAATGTGTCAAGTACGGAGCGCGAGGCTCATGCGCTGATACAGCATGATGGATATACGGCTGTAAGGCGTTTAAGCGATATGGTGCTTACGCCATTGACACAAACCTCTGAAAGCGTATTTTCAGCCGATGTGCGGCTCAAGGCCATTGAGCCGGAACAGTATCGCGCTATTTACCACACATGGAAGGATGCTTTTTCTGGTACATGGACAAGCACACCCGAAAGCGAGGAAGATTATCAGCAGTTTCTTGATGACAATTTCTCTGTAAAATGGTTTGACCCCCTGCTCTACCATGTTGCCTGGATTGAAGATCACGTGGTGGGCTTTGTGTTCTCGCGCATTCGGAAGGGCGTGGGTGTAATCGAAGAAGTTGCAGTACGAAAGGCGTGGCAGCGTCAAGGAATTGCGCGAGGACTTCTAGTGCGTGCGCTCAACACCTTGCATACGAGAGGTGTAACGCAGGTGCGCCTGTTTACCGATGCCGCAAACGAGCAAGGCGCACGAGGATTATACGAGCGCTTCGGCTTTCGTGAAGTGAAACAGCATATTTTTTATCGTAAGCCGATCCAGGCGTAGCTCTTGCGAAAGGCCTTGAGCCAAAAAATGCCCCTCGTCGTGCTGCCTGTTGGCCCCGGTCGCCGGTCTGCCGTCCGTCAATCTAAAATCAAAAATCCAAAATCGGAAATGCGCTATACTGCCTCAATGAATCCTCACACCCGCACCCGCGCCGCCACCCCCGAAGCGATTGCTGACGCTGCGGCCCTGCTACGGGCCGGGCGACTGGTCGCCTTTCCTACTGAAACGGTCTACGGCCTGGGGGCCAACGCCCTGGATGCTGAGGCCGCCCGCAGCATTTTTGTGGCCAAGGGCCGCCCCGCCGAAGACCCGCTGATTGTTCACCTGGCCAGTTCTGCCGAGTTGCCTCAGGTTGCCGTGGCGGTTCCTCCCGTGGTCGAGGTGCTGGCCAATGCTTGCTGGCCCGGCCCGCTGACGCTGGTGCTGCGGCGTGCCGCTGCTGTGCCCGCCCTGGTGAGCGCCGGGCGCGACACGGTGGCCGTGCGTGTGCCTGCCCACCCGGTGGCCCAGGCGTTGCTGGCGGCGGCGGGCGTGCCGGTGGCCGCGCCAAGCGCCAATCGCTTTGGCCACACCAGCCCCACCACGGCGGCCCATGTTCTGGCCGACCTGGACGGGCGGATTGACATGGTGCTGGACGGCGGGCCAACCAGCATCGGCGTTGAGTCCACCGTGCTGGATGTGACTGGCCCCGTGCCGACGCTGCTGCGGCCCGGCGGCGTGAGCCTGGAGGCGTTGCAGGCACTGCTGGGCGAGGTGCGGGTGGCGCAGCGGGCGGCAGTCGAGGGCGAAGCACAAATCTCACCGGGCCTGCTGGAACGGCACTATGCGCCGGAATCGGAGTTGTGGCTGGTGGTGGGGGGTGAGGCCCGCTGCCGCATGTGGCTGCTAGAACAAACGCAACTGGCCCTGGCGGCGGGCAAACGGGTGGGGCTGCTGCTGCCCAACGAAGACGCCGCCCTGCTCTACGACAGCGGGGCACTGATTGAGGCCCTTGGCCCCAAACACGACCTGGCGGCGATTGCCCGCAATCTCTACGCCGCCCTGCGCGCCCTCGACGCCCGCCAGCCCGATGTGATCTTCGCCCGCGATATGGGCGAGGCTGGGATTGCAAGGGCCATCCGCGACCGCCTCACGCGGGCTGCCAGCGGGCGGGTGGTGCGGCTGTAGGTTGACCGGAGACGGAATCAGAAAAGTATGATGTATGATGTATGAATAAGGAGTTTCTGCTTCACGCTTCATGTTTCACGCTTCATGCAGCACGCAGCACGCAACACGATGAAACATTCCCTCCGGTCTAGCCCGCGCAGGCGGGCTTCGCAACACCAAGCCGCGCCCTTTAGGGCTACGGCAAGCGCGGATACCCGGTTTCATTCTTGAAGGTCATCAGCGTGTGTGGGGTTTCTAGACGGCGAATGCATGTGGTGGCTGAGACTAATTGAAAGTCAGAAACGGTTTACACGAACTGAGGTTAGAACGCAGTACGAAATCACAACTGCATCTTCATCCACCCCGCCGTGTTGTGGAAGTTGACCACGGCGCTGCCCGGTGGCACCAGTTCGTCGCAGGCGGCCCGTAGCTCGTCGCTCAAGCTCATTTCCACTACCGGCAGCATGTGTTCCAGCTGGGCCAGGGTGCGCGGGCCGAAGATCGGCGCGGTGATGCCGGGCTGGTCTTTGGCCCAGAGCATGGCCAGGTGGGCCGGGTCGAGGCTGTGCTGCTGGGCCAGGGCCACAAAGCGCTTGCCAACCTCAATCCCCCGTTGGGTCACCCGTTCGGCGTAGATGCCGCCCCGCAGCGCCGCCCGTGAGTCCGTGGGTGGGCTGGCGGCGTCGGCGTAGCGCCCTGCCAGCACCCCCTGCGCCAGGGGCGACCATGGGATGATCGCCAGCCCGTGGCTCTGGCACAATGGCACCAGCTCATTTTCAATCCGCCGATCCAGCAGATTGTAGGGCGGCTGCTCGGAGATGTAGCGCACGTAGCCCTTCAGCTCGCTCACCATCAGCGCTTCCATCACCCGCCACGCCGGATGGGTGGAACAGCCCACGTAGCGCACCTTGCCCTGCCGCACCAGGTCGGTTAAGGCTGATAAGGTCTCTTCAACCGGCGTGTTGGGGTCGGGCCGGTGCATCTGGTAGAGGTCAATGTAGTCGGTTTGCAGGCGGCGCAGCGAGTCCTCGCAGGCCCGCATGAGGTGCAGGCGCGAGTTGCCCCGCTCGTTGGGGCCTGGCCCGGTGGGGAAGTGGGCTTTGGTGGCGAGAATGGCGTTGTGGCGCTGGCCGTTGGCGGCAAACGTCCGCCCGATGCTCGATTCACTTTCGCCGCTGTTGTAGCTGTTGGCAGTGTCGAAGAAGTTCAGCCCCGCTTCCAGCGCCCGGTTGATCATGCGGGCCGACTCGCCTTCGTCGCTGGGGTTGCCAAAGTTCATGGTGCCGATGCAGAGCGGCGCAACCCGCACGCCAGTGCAGCCAAGCAAACGATACGTCATATGTTTTGCCACAGAGGCCACAGAGAACACAGAGGACAGAGCTGGATGGGTCATCTCTGTGTTCTCTGTGGCCTCTGTGGCTACTCTTACTAGTCAGCCTTCAATTAGGGCCGGGCGGTTGGGGTGGGCGACGCGGTGGCCGTCGCCGTTGCGGTCGCAGTGGCCGTAGCCGTTACGGTGGCCGTCGCGGTCGTCGTTGGCGCAGGCGAACCGGTGGGCGTGGGTGTGGGCGACGGTGGCGGTGCAATCTCCGCGCCGTTGGCTACCGCTGGCAGGAAGATGCGCGTGGGCGTGATGGTGCTGATGCGGCCCTGGGCAGTGCGGTAGTTTGCCAGGGTTGGGTTGGCCTGAATAAAATCGGCAGTGATGTCGGACAGGGTGAAGAACGAGTCCACCGGATTGGTGCCACGGGTAAAGACGCTGTAGCCGTCGCCGCCGGTGAGCAAGAAGTTGTTGGTGGCCACGCGGTAGGTCTGGTCGAAGCGCAGCGGCTCAAAATCCGCTGGCGCGGGTGTGGCCTGGGCTGTGGTGGTGCGTGGGCGAGCCACCAGAATGCTGTCCAACACAACGCGCTGGAAGCGGGGGCGGGTGGTATTCCATGTGAAGCGAATGCCCGCCAGTTGCGGGAAGCGCCCATTGTTGCCAGTGCCAAACTCACTCAGGCCGTTTTCCAGCATCTCAATAATCTGGGCGGCGGTGAGGGTGACAAACACCAGCGTGTTGTTGAAGGGCAGCACGGTGAGAATACTGCCCAGGGTGACATTACCAGCAGGAATGGACGAGCGAATACCGCCACCGTTCATCAGGGCGATGGTGGCATTTTCACGGGGCACCTTGGCCAGCATGGCGTCGGCAATCAGGTTGCCCAGGTTGGTCTCGCGGGCCCGCACATTTTCGCGGCTACCGTCCAGGGCCACCGTGGTGGTGGTAACCGGGGTGTCGCGCAACTGTTGCACTGGTGGCAGGTAGACGCTTTCGATGCGGGCTTTGATGGCTGCATCTTCGCCCACGTCGGCTGGTTCGGGTGCCGCGATGGCCCGGCGCTGGCCATTTGCTCCAGCGGGCGTGTTGGCCCATAGCGGGCGAATGGGGCCGCTGGCGCTGATCACATTGCCGCTGGCGTCGAAGTCAATGGTGATGTCGCCCAACCACTTGCCGAACTCCCAGTTGGTGGTGACAATGCATGGGCTGCCGCCCTGGCGGGTGACGATGTTGGGATAGGGGCCAACGGCGCTCACGCCAAGCTGGAAGCCGGTAGGAACGGGCGGATTCACGTTGTTTGCGTCGCTGGTGGGGGTGTTAAACAGCGGCGTGTGGCTGTGGCCACCGATAATCACGTCAATCTCGGGCACAGCCGCCGCCAGCCGTAGATCCACGTCGTAGCCCAGGTGGCTCAAGCAGATAATTTTGGTCAA
>JALONX010000828.1 GCA_025454695.1 Chloroflexaceae bacterium | reverse complement strand
GGTGGGAGAAACAATAGAAGTTTACTTCTACACGGCGTATGTTTCGTGCCGTATCACCTTCTTTCCAATGGGAGATGCTGACTTCTCCCTGGCTCCTGGCAGGTATGCCGAAGCGTTGCTGCGTTGCGCTTCCCCTGTAGCGGCGCTTCAGGGCCGCACGTTTGTGGCTGCACGCCTGGGCCGCACGGTGGTCTCTGGTGTCATCATTGGTGCTGAAGCAGATTAACCCAACGCGCAGCTTCCACATGGCACAGCCCTTGCTTGCTGGCCTGTAACAACAAGCAAGGAGGCAACAATGACCATTCCCCAGAGTCCCCAAATGCAGCGGCTGGTGGAGCAGCTGCAACAAGACCCGGCGCTGTTGGAACACCTGCCCAGCATGTCGCGGGAGGCCGTGCAGGCGGCCCTGAAGGGCCAGAGTGTGTATGAAATTGCCGCGTCGCAGGGCATGAGCGAGGCCGCAGTCTGGGATCTGCTCAGCAACGCTGCCCGCGTGGCTACGGGCCAGGGCATTGCCCAGAGCACCGAAACCGGCGGCTTCGGCAGCGACACCGACCCTGGCGTCACCGGCGGCTACGGCGCAACCGGCTTCGGCGACATCGGTAACGAGGGGCCAGAACCGATCACCGAGGAGCCGGAGGAAAAGTAACATATTTGCAGCAAAACCCCTTTATGAGGTATTATCGTAGTCTATCCACCAGAAGACTCACGCCAGCTCTACCAGTCGCCGCTCTCAGCCATCTTGCTAACCCTGGCCCGGTGTGGGTCTGAACAGCAACGTATGATAGTTGCACGCTGTAGTACCCATAAGGAGTAGACTATGAGTGAGCAAACAAGTAGTAGTGCCCGCGTGTCAGGGCGTGAAGAGAATCTGGTGGGAGCGGCGGTGGAATTTGCCGGGGGATTGTATAAACTCTGGTGGCGGGCGGCGAGCCTGCCGCTGGAACTCTTGCCCCGCCAGACTCGCCGACACATGCACAATGCCCTGGAAGAACTCAACTATGCCTTTGTGCGCCTGCCGGGCGATTTCGCCGAGATTGCCCGCACCGACATAGACAGCTGGGCACGCAGCGTGGACGCAGAGGCAGAGCCAGCTCGCTATGCCGAAAGCGAAACCCGTGCAGGCCGCCAGGTTGACAGCTGGGAAACATTCGCGCCATCTGCCACACCTGCCAGCGATGTAGCGGCCAGTCCAGCCGTCGCCATTGGCGTGACGATTGATTACATCGAGTTCGACCCACCCGGCGACGACTTGCAAGGGGAGTTTGTGCGTTTCCGCAACAGCGGCACCAGCACGATGAATATGACTGGCTGGACGCTGCGGGACGAGGGAGCTAAGCACATGTTTGTGTTTCCCGCCTTTAGCCTCGCCCCCGGCGCTGACGTGCAGCTGTGGACAAAGAGCGGCACCAACGACGCGAAAAATCTTTACTGGAACAGCCGACGCCCCGTGTGGAACAACACCGGCGACACTGCCGTGCTGAGCAACGCCACGGGCGTTGAGGTGGCCCGCTACAGTTATGAGGGCAAGAAGTAGAGCAAACTGCGTAATGCGTAATGCGTAAAGCTCGGAAAGGAAATAACGGAAATAAGGGGAATTGTTTTGAGTACTCTGTAAGCGACGTTGTTTTGTCTCCAACGATCAGCGTTGTCATTCCGACCGTAGGGAGGAATCGGCACGGTCATGCGATGAAGACCACTCCCGGCGGTCGGGGTGACACCGCGCCTGCATGGCAGAAAACTTTTTACAGACTACTGAGCGTGATTTCCTTCATTTCCCTCAGTTCCCTTGTGATCACCAATCTGCAACCTGCAACCTGCAATCTGCAATCACCCTGCGCCTCTGCGCCTTTGCGTTAAAATGTGCGGTCGCTCTGCGCTCGCGGCAGGCCGAGCGCGTCCATCGCCGCTTCTTCGCGTGTACGCATGGCGGCTGCGTCGGCGGGGCCACGCTCGTGGTCGTAGCCGAGCAGGTGGAGGGTGCCGTGGGCGGTGAGGTAGGCCAGTTCACGGGCGGGGCTGTGGCCATAGTCGGCGGCCTGGCTCAGCACCCGCTCGTAGGAAATAGCAATGTCGCCCAGGTAGCGGGGCTGGTCGGGGCTGGCCACAAACCCGCCGCTCTCCCCGTCATCACCAAACGACAGTACATCAGTGGGCGCGTCAACAGCGCGGAAGTCGCGGTTCAGGGCGTGCAGCTGGGCATCATCGCTGATGAGAATGCTCACTTCAACCGGGCTAACTACACCCTCGTTGGCAAGCACAGCGCTTACGGCCTGCTCCACCAGACTCACGTCCACTGCATCGGCAAGCTGTTCGGCAATTTGAATTTCAATTGTGTGCATAGCCAGAAAAAGGGAAAGACGACCCGCCGGGCCGTCTTTCTCAATGCTCGACAAACCACATGCTACCAGACCTGGGTTTGCTGTTCCCACAGTGCCTGCACCTGGGCCAGCACATCGCGCTCCCGGTCGAACGACACGAGCCGCACGGCCTGTTCCAAACCAAACCATTGCACATCATCCACCTCGCCGATCTGCGGGGTGAGGATGCCGCCAGTGTAGCGCAGCAGAAACAGGTCTACATACTTGTGAATGCGGGTGCTGCTGGCGCGAAACCAGTATTCAATGGTGGCAAGATGCTGCACAATCTCGCCGTCCAGGCCGGTCTCTTCCGCCACCTCACGAATGGCCGCCGCTTCCGCCGTTTCGCCCCGATGCACATGGCCCTTGGGCAAACCCCAACGCCCACCGCGATCAGTGGCGATCAGGGCAACTTCCAAGCGTCCATCCTGAATGCGGTAGATCACGCCACCAGCAGAGTAGGCTGTGCGATGGGTTGAAGCACTTCTGGGGTGACGTGATGTCATGCGGTGTGTTACGCTTTCTTCGGATTACGCCCGGCGCGCATATCCCAATAAGCGTTTATCGAATAACGGATGCGCTCTTTGGCATACTCGGCGCTTTCCCAACCCACCGGCTCAACGCGGGTACCTTCCAGGTCTTTGTAGACGGCAAAGAAGTGTTCGACCTCTTTGAGAAAGTGCGACGGCAGCTCGGTGTAGTCCTTGTATTCCGCAAAAAACGGGTCATACTGGAGCACGGCCAGCACTTTGTCGTCGTGTTCGCCCTTGTCGAGCATGCGGAACA
>JALONX010000108.1 GCA_025454695.1 Chloroflexaceae bacterium | reverse complement strand
AGGCCGACGTGGACATGACGCGCTACGTGTCGCTGGAGGACACGCCACAGAACGCCATGTTCCCCATTGGCCTCAAGGTGGGGCAGGCAGTTTTTGTGGTAGATGGCGTGCAGCGGCTCCACATCCATGCGGTTGCGGGCCAGGCCAGGCCGGGGCGAGCGTGGCACCAGAGCCTCGTAGTCGCGAGGCAGATCGAGCATCGCCCCCAGCAGCGCCGGGTTGAGCAAGGGCATGTCGCAGGCCACCACCAGGGCGTAGTCGTGAGTCGCGGCGGCGAGGCCGCTGTATAGCCCGCCGAGCGCCCCGCCGTCTGGGTATACGTCGGCCACGGGGCGGGCCGGGAGTTGGGGCCAGGCCGGGGCGTCGTTCAGCACCACCAGCACCTCAGCGCAAACCTGGCCCACCACATGGACGCAATGCTCCAGCAACGTCGGGCCGCCTTCGCCCCAGGGCCGCAGCCGCCGCTTGTCGCGCCCCATGCGTCGGCTTGTGCCGCCCGCCAGCACAATGCCGGTGGTCAGTTGGCAGCCTGCCCTGAGCGCAGTCGAAGGGTTGGCAGCCTGCCCTGAGCGCAGTCGAAGGGTTGGCAGCCTGCCCTGAGCGCAGTCGAAGGGTTGGCAGTTGGCTGAGTTACGCATGACGAAATACGCAGTACGTAGCACGCAGCACGCAGTACGTAGTTGGTAATCACCGCCGCCCATCACATGTCGCCGCCGACCAGAGTCCCCGCCCGGCGTCGCGGGCTTCGCGCTCGGCACGGTCGAGCAGCCGCTGGTATTTGCTGTCGCGGCGGGGTTCAAATTCAAAGGCATAGCCCGCCGTAAGGAGGTCAAGGTTGAAGAGCCGACCGTCCTCTAGCCAGACAAACGCCAGCAGCCGGTCGAAGCGGTCACGCCGCCCCTGACTCTCATCGAACTCCAGTAACACGGTCTGGCCTGCCAGGGCCTGTTTCGTCCAGTCCGATGCTTCCGGGCCAAAACATTCGCGGGTGGTACTGCCCGCCCCGGTTTCCGGCGTGTTCACCCCCAGCATGCGCACGGGTTCACTGCGGTTACCGATACGCACGCGGATGGTGTCGCCGTCCACCACCGTTTCAACCCGCACCCGTTGCAGGTTCTGGGGCATGGCCGGGTAGTCTGCCGCCCTGGGCACCGCGTCGGGGGCAATGGCTGCGGGGGCTGGCTGGCTGCATGCGGCGAGAAAGAACAGACTCAGGGCGAGGGCGAAGAGGTGACGCAACGAATCCATATACTTCCTGTCTCCAAACAGCAATCTCTAATGCCACGGAAATACAGTACCACATCTGTTCATTCGCGGCTAGCATTAGTATAATGTTCTCAGCAGCAAAAACTACGGGGTGAGGGTTTAGGAGAGGCGCAGCCTCTCCTGAACGAATCCCTTTGCGCTCGTCGAGTGCAAAGGGACGCAACAAAAGGCGGTGCCTATGGTTTCAGCGGCAAGACAACAGTTTGTATCGGAAATCTTCTACCCGGAGAGCGATGGCAAACCCATGGCCGACAATACCCGCCAATTTCGCTACATCGTGATGATTTAAGGCGGACTGGATACGCTGTTTCGGGAACGGGACGATGTGTTTGTGGCGGGCGATCTGCTCTGGTACCCGGTGGAAGGGCAGCGCGATGAGTGTGCCGCCCCCGACACCATGGTGGTCTTCGGTCGGCCCAAAGGCGACCGGGGTTCCTACAAGCAGTGGCTTGAAGAAGGCATCGGGCCGCAAGTGGTGTTTGAGGTGCTATCGCCCAGCATCGGCTTCACCGAAATGGCCCGTAAATTGCAGTTCTACAGCCGCCACGGTGTGCAGGAATACTACGTCTACGACCCGGATCGGGGCGACCTGCTGGGCTGGCAGCGGGTGGATGGGCGACTGGAGCTAGTCGGCGACATGCAAGGCTGGGTCAGCCCGTTGCTGGGGGTGCGCTTCGAGCTTGAGGGCGCCGACCTGCTGCTCTTCCGCCCCGACGGCGAGCACTTTGCGACCTACATGGAGTTAGCGCAGCAGCGGGAAGCCGAGCAACAGGCCCGCCGGGCTGCCGAGGCACAGGCCGCTGAAGCTCAGGCACAGGCCACTGAAGCCCAGGCCCGCGCCGAACGGCTCGCCGCCCAACTCCGGGCGCTCGGCGTAGAGCCGACGGCAGAGTAAGGGTCTGACAGGTCTCTCGCAAAGACGCAAAGCTCGCTAAGGAAGGCAGAGGCTTGTCTACTGCTTAACCTTTGTGAGCTTTGCGCCTTTGCGAGAGCAAAAAAGTTACCCACGCACAATCAAACTCTTCCCGGTCATGTCCTCCGGCGGCGTTAGCCCCATCAGGTCGAGCAGGGTTGGCGCAACGTCGGCCAGGCGGCCTGCGGGCCGTAGCGAGACCTCGTTTTTGCCCAGGCCCAGCCCTGGCGCGGCCACCAGGATGCACGGCACCGGGTTGGTGGTGTGGGCGGTGTGTGGCCCGCCACTGGTCGGGTCAATCATCAGCTCGGCGTTGCCGTGATCGGCGATGATGATGACCGCCCCGCCCTTGGCCTGGATGGCGGGCACCACCTGGGCCAGGCCCGCGTCCACCGTTTCACATGCCGTGATCACGGCGGGGATGCTGCCGGTGTGGCCCACCATGTCGGGGTTGGCATAGTTAACGATGATAAAATCGTAGTTCTCGCTGTTGATCGCCTCCAGCAGCTTTTCCGTTACACCCGCCGCACTCATCTCCGGCTGCAAATCGTAGGTCGCCACCTTGGGTGAGGGCACCAGCACCCGCTCTTCGCCCGCAAACGGCACTTCCCGCCCGCCGTTGAGGAAGAAGGTCACGTGGGGATATTTCTCGGTCTCGGCGATGTGGAACTGCCGCCGTCCGGCGGCGCTGATCACCTCGGCCAGCGGATGGCGCACATCTTTTGGCCCAAAGGCAATCTGCACCGGCAGCCCGGCCTCGTACTCGGTCAAGGTCACGTAGTAGAGGTTCTGTAGCTGCCGCCCGCGCTGCCAGATGTGGCTGGGCAGCGGTTGGCCTTCGGCTTGCTGCTTCTCGTAGTGCTTGCGTATCTGCTCGTTGATGTCGGGCAGCACCAACGCCCGCGTCAGTTGCCGCCCCCGGTCGGGCCGAAAGTTCATAAAGATGATTGAGTCGCCGTCACCGATCGTGGCCACGGGTTGGCCGCCGCGCACAATGATCGTGGGCAATACAAACTCGTCGCTCACATCTTTGTCGTAGGATTGCTGAATGGCCGTGCGGGCATCAGGTGCGGTGAGTCCGTGGCCACTCACCAGTGTATCGTAGGCCAGGCCAGTGCGTTCCCAGCGTTTGTCCCGATCCATGGCATAGTAGCGCCCGCTCACCGTGGCGATTTCGCCCACGCCAATTTTGGCGATCTGGTCTTCCAGCGTGTCGAGGAAGCCGAGGGCGCTGCGAGGTAACACATCCCGTCCATCCAAAAACAGGTGCAAATACACGCGGCTGAAGTTCTGGCGGCGGGCCAGTTCCAGCATGGCGTGCCAGTGGTCTTCGTGGGCATGCACGCCGCCCGGCCCAAACAGGCCCAACAGGTGCAAGGCACCGCCGCTCTGGCGAGCGTGGTGGATGGCGGCGTGAAACTGGGGGTTTTCAAAAAAATCGCCATCGTGAATGGC
This sequence comes from Chloroflexaceae bacterium, assembly GCA_025454695.1. Lineage (GTDB taxonomy): Bacteria > Chloroflexota > Chloroflexia > Chloroflexales > Chloroflexaceae > JALONX01. The sequence continues at coordinate 7,992 of JALONX010000108.1, read as the reverse complement.
TTTGCTAATGCGCGTCAAGTCTTGATAAACAATAAAGCCCGCGCCGATGTTGAGGTGGCCCACTTCCGAGTTGCCGATCTGGCCGTCGGGCAGGCCCACATCCAGGCCAGAAGCGCTGAGCGTGGTAAAGGGGCAGGTTGCCATCCACTGGTCAACATGGGGCGTGTCGGCCAGCTCGGCGGCGTTGCCCGGCCCCGGCGGCGCAATGCCCCAACCATCCATAATCGCCAGCACCACCGGGCGCGGGTGCGTTGGTGTACTCATACACGATACCTCACTAGCTGCTAAGATTTTTAGCCACAGAGGCACAGAGAACACAGAGCGTTTTGTATTCCCACAATTAAATGTTATCTCTGTGTCCTCTGCGCCTCTGCGGTGGATACTGTGTTCAGCCCAACCCGAAGGCCACCTGGAAGATGCGAATGGCCGCCAGGCCCGACAGCACCGCAGCCCCTAGCAGGGCCACCCACAGGCCAACCAGCGTGAGCAAGCGGCCAGCCGGGGCGGCGGGCGGTGAACTCACAAAGCCCTTTGCCACCTCGCTGCGGTGGGCCACAATGCTGCCCCAGACCACGAACACAGCCACGGCTCCAAAGGCCACCGCCGCTGCAATTGCAATCAAGCTCCCAAGGATCGCCATAACGCCCTCCATAAACAGACATGTTGTGTACCAGTGTACCGCACTTTTGGCCCAGTAGAGTTACGAATGAAGGGTTACGGGTTAGGGGTTATACACACTGATTTCATTGACATTAACCCTTAACACACGGCCTCAAGAGGTGTTTTGCGGTGGGTTAAGGTATACACACTGATCTCACTGATATTAACCCCTAACCCGTAACCCCTAACCCTTGATACATACATACCGCCCCGGATTCAGCACCTCGCTGGGGTTCCAGCGCTCACGCAATGCCAGCATCAGCCGGGCGCTGCCTGGCGCAGGCCCCCAGATGTCGAGGGTGGGCCGCATGGCGGAAGGGCAATCTTCCACCACGGCGTAGCCGCCCAGCGGTTGCAGGCCCGCCCGCAGCTCAGCCAGGGCCAGGGCAATTGCGTCTGCCGCTGGCTCAGGGCCAGGCCACCAGCGGCTGTAGGCCAGCCCCAGCCCCAGGTAGCACGAGGAAAAGGATTGCCAGCCGCGCCGCTGCGCCGTTGTTTCCAGCAGCTGTGCCAGTTGCACCATGTGGCCAGGAGCGACACCCGCCCGCAGCCCCAGGCTGCCGTCATTCCGAGGCGCGGGCACGTCTGCCAACTCTTCCCAGAAGGCCACATCGTCACTGGACTCAAGCACCTCGGCTATCGCGCCCAGTTCTACCCCCCGCTGCGCTGCCACCTGCAGCTGCCGCGCCACCGCCGCCCGCACTCCCGCAAAGCGCACCGCAACCCAGCCATTTTGGATTTTGGATTTTGGATTTTGGATTGAACCTGAAATCCCACTGTCATCGTTCCCCTCGGTGAGTCTGCCGTCCCCGGTCTGCGCCACGAGACTCACCGGCGCTAACGGCGGCTCGTGCAGCACCGCCAGCGCCGGGAGCGGCGGCGGCTCCCGAAAGCGCAACACGATGGTTTGCATGGTTTCGGGCAGTGGGGCCACTTTGAAGGTCGCTTCCACAATCACGCCTAGCGTACCGAGTGCCCCCAGGTGCAGCTTGTGGGCATCATAGCCAGCCACGTTTTTCACCACCTTTGCGCCGCTCTTCACCAGTCGCCCATCGCCCAGAGCCACCCGCATGCCTAGCGTCCAGTCGCGGGGTGGGCCGTAGCCCAGCCGCAGTGGCCCGCTTGCCCCCGCCGCCAGCAGCCCGCCAATGGTTGCCTCCGCGCCCCGTGGTGGGTTCCAGGGCAGCCACTGGCTCTGCTGCGCCAGTAGCGCTTGCACGTCGCCCAGCCGCGCTCCGGCCTCCACCGTCAGCACCAGGTCGGGCGGGCTATACTCAACCACACGGTGCAGCCTGGTCATGTCCAGCGCAATCTCGTAGCGGGCTGGCCCGTGGCCCAGGTGCTGGTGCAGCCCCGCCCCCCATGGCACCACCGCCGCCCCGGTTCGCGCCGCATGCCGCAGCGTAGCAGCCACCTCCTCGGCGCTCGCCGGGGTGATGAACAGGTCGGGGTTCATACCATGGAGGGTGTAGGGACGCATAATTTGTTGACGATATTAGACCGACTGCGGACTGCGGACTGCGGACTGCGAACTGCGAACTGCGTACTACGTACTGCGTAACTCGTAACTCGTAACTCGTAACTCGTAACTCAATACGTCGCTGCCAGAAGGCGCTGGGCCATCTTCTTCGCCTTTGGATAGCCAACTGCCTCATAGTCGCGGGCTACTGCTTCGCTGTCGAAGCTGATGCGGTGGTGGGCAATCTGCCACGCGCCGCCAGCAAACGTGAGCGTGACGTAGACGGCCCGCAGCAGGCCGTCGCGGGGCAGGCCCACGCTGGAAACATCCACCAGGGTCACATCATCAAGCTGGCGGATGTAGGGAATGTGAACGTGACCAAAGGCGATCAGTTGCTGGCTCACACCCTGGAGCAGCGGGCGTAGCGAGTCGGGTGTGGCGTTGGGCCGCATGGGCGCATGCAGGTCGCGGGGGTTGGCGTGAACGACGAGCAGGCTTTGACCAGGCGCAGCCTCCACCACCTGCGAAAAGGGCAACTCCTCCAGCCAGCGCATATCGTCAGCGCCGAGCTTGCTGCGGGTGAAGTCTAGCTCCTCGCCGCCGCCATGCACCACAGCTTCATCCATATTGCCCTTCACAAAGCGGGCGTCGCCCAACCCTCGCAGCAGCGCCAGGCTCTCGGCAGGGCGGGGGCCATCGCTGGCATAGTCGCCCGCCCCAATGATCAGGTCGGGCGCGGCGTTGCGGCGCACATCGGCCAGCACTGCTTCCAGCGCGGCCGCATTGCCGTGAACATCGGAAAAGATAACGATACGCATAATACCTCACGGGTGAGAACCGAGAACCGGTGGGCGTGAAACGTGAAACGTGAAACGTATTGCGAACTGCGAACTGCGAACTGCCAACTCTGTAACTCGTAACTCGTAACTCGTCTACACCCACGCCCCCGCCGCCAGCGCCCGTTGTGCCCCTTTGGCCATGCGGATGTCGGCGCAGGAGGAGCCGGAAGGCACCAGTTTACATGGATTCATCAGCCCGGCCCCGTCGAACACGGCCCGCAGGTCGGCAAAGGCGCTCAGGTCGTCGGCGTTAAACATCCAGCCGATGTAGTCGCGCTTTTCCAGGCCAATGCCATGCTCGCCGCTGATGGTGCCACCTGCGGCGACGCAGGCCCGCAGCAGCTCCTCGCCCGCTGCAATCGCTCGTGCGCGCACGCCAGGCTCGCGCATGTCAAACAGCAGCAGCGGGTGCAAGTTGCCATCGCCCGCATGAAAGATGTTGACCACAATCAGGTGGTAGCGGGCGGCAATTTCTTCCGTCTGCCGTAAGACCTCGATCAGTTTGGAGCGCGGCACCACCCCATCCTGAATGTGGTAGTGGGGGGCGATGCGGGCACACGCCGCCAGGGCACCCTTGCGGCCAGCCCAGAGCTTCGCCCGCTGCACCGGGTCGGCGGCCACGCGCACCTCGCTTGCGCCGTGTTCCCGGCAAAGGGCAACCACCTGCTCTTGCTGCACCTGTAGCTCTTCATGCAACCCGTCTAGCTCAATCAGCAGCACGGCTGCCGCACCCGCCGGGTAGCCCGCTCGCACCGACTCTTCGACGGCGGTGATGCCTCGGCCTACCAGCATTTCCAGGGCCGCTGGAATAATGCCCGCTGCGATGATCGCCGCGACGCTGCTGCTGGCCCCGTCCATGGTGTCATAGATCGCCAGAAAGGTGCGGACATCTTCGGGGTTGGCCGTGAGCCGTACCGTCAGTTCGGTGACAATGCCAAGCGTGCCCTCGCTGCCCACCACCGCCCCCAGCAGGTCGTAGCCGGGCGCGTCCGGGGCGCTGCCGCCAAGTTGCACCACGCTGCCATCGCTCAGCACCAGCGTGGCCGCCAGCACATGGTTGGTCGTCACGCCGTATTTGAGGCAGTGTGGCCCGCCCGCGTTCGCCGCCGCGTTGCCGCCCACGGTGCTCGATTTCTGGCTGCTGGGGTCGGGGGCAAAGTGCAGGCCAAAGGGCGCGGCTCGCTCGCTTAGCTCCACGTTCACCACGCCCGGCTGCACCACCGCCGTTCGTTCCTGCGGGTTGATGCTGAGGATGCGATCCATGCGGGCCAGCGACACTACAATCCCGCCCCGGTCGGCGATGCTGCCGCCAGCCAGCCCCGTGCCCGCCCCACGGGCCACCAGCGGCAGGCCGTGGGCTTGCGCGATGCGTGCCACCGCTGCCACCTCCGCTGTGCTGCTGGGCACAACCACCACCTCGGGTGTGGCCTGGTCAAGGGCCGAGCCGTCGTACTCGTAGAGCATCAGTTCCTCGGGCCGGTGCAGCACATAACGGGGGCCAAGGGCAGCGTTTAGTTCGGTGATGAGGGTGGGTTTTGGCATGGAGATGAGTGAATAGCGATTGGAAATTGGCGAATAGCGATTGGAGATTGGCGAATAGCGGTAAACGTGTTGTTTGGTAATCTCTAATTCCCCTATCTCCAATCGCTACTTGCTCCGCACGCGCCGCTTCAAATCCACGGCGGGGCGGCGAAAGGCCAGCAGGTCGAAGAGGCCCCGGCGGTAGTGTTGGGCCAGCAGCTTCAGCCCGCCGCGCATGCGCCAGATGTAGTTCGTCCACATGGAGACGATGAGCAGCACGACGACGAGAAACAGCAGCAGCGAACCAATGAGGCCGGTGGTGGCTTCGGGGACGGCAATAAACCATGCAAAAACGCTAAACAAGACCGCCATGGCAAAGCCCTGCCAGACCTGAAACAGCAGCAGCCGTTCCTGCAACTGGCGATAGGCCGCTAGATATGCCAACATCCACCAGATTTCAAATATCGCAACCAGCACCGTCAGCACCAGTAGTGCAGTACCCATATGTTCGTCCTCAACTGTGAGCGGGAAAGACGGGGAAATGTTGTTTGTATGATAGCATATTCTCCTGGTGAAGAGAGTCAAGAACCGTGGGGCGTGAAACGTGAAACGTGAAACGTACTGCGTACTGCGTACTGCGTACTGCGTAAACCCTGCATCCTCTTCGTCTCTTCGTCCCTTCGTTACTGCCCGACCAATCCAAAATCGAAAATCCAAAATCGAAAATCCAAAATCTCGATTGTGCTATAATCGGCCTTCGACAAATTGGCCAGGCAAGGATGGAGTTATGCAGGAACGACCCGGTATCAGCGCGATATTTCCCGCCTACAACGATGCAGGTACTATTGGCAGCCTGGTCGTCTCCATGATCACCACCCTCGACGAGATTACCGACGACTACGAGGTGATTGTGGTGGAGAATGGCAGCACCGACTACACCGTAGAGGTGCTTGAGTCGCTGGCCGAACGCTACGAGCGCCTGCGTGTGTTTACCCACCGCCAGCCGCTGGGCTACGGCGGTGCGGTGCGGTTTGGCTTTGCCCAGGCCACCAAAGAGCTCATCTTCTACACCGATGGCGACGCCCAGTATGACCCGCGTGAACTCAAGCTGCTGCTGCCCGCGCTAAATGATGATATTGAGGTTGTCAACGGCTGGAAGATTGACCGCAGCGACCCGCTGCATCGCATTGTCATCGGGCGCGTGTACCACAACATCGTGAAGCTGCTTTTTGGCTTCAAGCTGCGCGATGTGGATTGCGACTTTCGCCTCATCCGGCGCGAGGTGTTCGACGTGGTGGAGCTTGAGTCCGACAGTGGCACTCTGCCGCTGGAGCTGGTGAAAAAGCTTCAAGATGCTGGCTTCCGCTTTGCCGAGGTGCCTGTGCATCACTACCACCGCACCTATGGTAAAAGCCAGTTTTTCAACTTCCCCCGCCTCTGGCGCACTGGCCTGCAACTGATCAACCTCTGGTTTAAGCTGGTGGTGCTGCGCCAGCACATGCGCCGCATCGCCGCCCGCCGTGCCCTGCTGCAACGGGAGGTTGCACGCCGCTAATGGCCGCCACCGGCGACAGCAGGCAACAAGCAGCCACCGGCAGCGGACAACGGCGACACGCCGCAGTTCCGTGGTCGGCGGCGTTTGTTGCCCTCTGGTCTGCCGTCTGGTCGCGTGGGGTGCCGCTGCTGCTGGCCACCCTGGCCCTGCTGGCGGCAAGCCTGGCCTACCAGCTACCGTTTCAAGCTAATGAATCGCTGGTGGTGCGCCCGACGCCCGTGCAGCTTGCCGGGGTCTATCAGCCTGAACCGGCGGCCCAGGGCTTTCAGCGCTGGACAACGGGGCGCGTCCGCATCACCTTCCCCGGCGCGGGCAGCGCAGCCGCTAGTGTGCGCCTACGCTTTTTTGGTGGGGACGAAGCAGGCGTAGGTCGGCTCCTCACGGTCAGTGCTGCTGGGCGGCAACTGGCCCAGATCACCCTGCGTCCCTACTGGCAGGAGATTGCCCTGCCGCTGCCGCCAAACGCCGCCAGCCCCACCACTGGCGATTTGACTCTCACCCTTGAATTACCCACCTTTCGCGACCCCAACGAGGATCGGCTGCTTGGCGTTTCGCTGGCTGCGGTTGAGGTGATTCCACATGGTGGAGGCCTGCATTTGCCGCCCACCCAGCGCCCGCAGCAACTGGCCCTGGTTGTGCTGTTGCTCTTCTGGTCGCTCCGCCTCATCGGCATTGGCACCGGCTACGCGGCGGCGGGTGCCGGGGCACTGCTGGCGCTGCTAGCGGTGGCGCTGGCGGGCTGGCCTGGCGGCGGCGTCAACATGCGTTTGCAGGCCACTGCCGCCCTCCCGCTGCTGCTGCACGTCCTGCCGATGACGCTGGCCCTGGCCTTTCTATGTTGGATGTTGGATTTTAGATGTGCGATTAATCGTGCTTCAGCACAACAGCTCCGCCCTAACGCAGCGTGTGACACGGCGGAATTACGCAGTACGCAGTACGTAGTACGCAGCACGCAGTTCATCGTTCATCGTTCTTCGTTGGTCTATCTTGCGGTTCTCATCATCTTCACCATGCGCCTGGCGGGCGTGCTGCACCCTCAGTTTATCAATGTAGATCACGGGCTGCGGGCCAACCAGTTGCTTAACATCGCTGAAGGGCGAGTGGCGCTAGTGCGGCCCGAGCTAGAGCAGCAGTTTGAATGGGGCACCCGCGAACCCGTGCCCTACAGCCTGCTCACCTACTACATGCTGCTGCCGCTGGCCTGGTTTGCGCCCACCCAGCCCGCCCTGGTCTACGCGGTCAAAGTCTTTACCGTGTTGCTGGAAGCGACCATTCCGCTGCTGCTGTGGGCGCTGCTGCGGGGCGGGCCGCAACGCGAGCTGGCGGCGGCATGGGCGAGTCTCTGTTATGCGGCCTTGCCCATCGGCTACCTTTTCTTTCACGACGGCAGCTTTCCCACCACCATGGGCGTCTGGCTGGTTCTGTTGGCGCTCATGTCAGTAAGATTGACGATTGACGATTTACGATTAACGATTAATCAAGCTCATGCTACGCAGTACGCAGTACGCAGTACGCAGTACGTATGGCCCGCCCTCACCGTCCTGCTGCTGGCCCTGGCCATGGGCGCGTATGTGACGCACATTGCCTTTATGCCCTTTCTTAGCGGGGTGCTGGCCCTGAGCGTGTTTGGTTTTGGAACCCGGCGCGACTCGCGGCGGGTGGGCCTGGTGCTGCTGGGGCTGGTGCTGCTGGCCTTCGCCAGCAGCTGGATTGTGGTGTATGGCAGCTACACCGCCACGCTGGTGCAGCGCACCATCCCCGCCTACCTCGGACTCATCGCCAGCGAGGGGGCGGTGGGCCGCGACAGCGAGAACTTCTTTGGCACGCCGATCAACACCTTTCCGCAACACCTCCATGCCCACTTCCGCACATGGCCGGTGCTGCTGGCAGCAGCAGCCCTGGCGGCGCTGCTCGTGCGCTGGCGCGACCGCTTCGTCACCCACGTAGGCGTGGCCTTT
>JALONX010000107.1 GCA_025454695.1 Chloroflexaceae bacterium | reverse complement strand
ACAGAATCCAGATAACGACCATAAACAATCCGCAGATGATGCAGATGACGCTGAATATAGCGCAACTCGTCTGCGTCATCTGTGGAGCTAAAATTGACGTTGTGCATGCCCTGGGGTGACGAACTGCGTGTTGGACAACCAGCCGATTTTCAGACTACAATGCACGAACGACTGGAAAACAATTAGATAAGGCATGGTGTATGCGCGACAAACAAAGCCTGACTCAGGAACTTATACAGCTTCTCACTGATCGAAACTTCGCCGACCGCTACTACCGCTACTATGAGCAGTGCCGTGGTCGTGGCGAGATGAAAGACTACACCCCAGAAAAGGCGATGGAAGTGTTGGCAACTAGCGGTCTCGACGTTAGCTACGACCGGCGGGAGAAATTTTTCACCTACCGTGAAAAGCACGACTCACGCATCATTGGGGTGAATGTTTCCTACAACCACTCCATGGCAGAACTGATCCTGACGCTACAATTGGGCGAACACAAACTCGGCGGGCCATTCCCCATGCTGGCCCGACAAACGGCCCTTCTGCGCGACCCGGCCTTCACCTACGAGCCGCGATCGCCCAAATTGCCCTTCTCCAATCAGCAGGAGCTGAACGAAGTCACCCGTTGGGGGGTGGATATGTTCCTTGAAATCAAGCAGGCTATCCAGGCCTCGCCGCTGTGGAAGGACTAAGCCGAAACGAGGTGCCATGTCCTCAGATCTCCATATTCGCTTCAACCAGACAGTGGAACTGGCCCGCCTGGCTACAGCCACCGGCAGCGCACTCGGGGAACTGCTAAACCTGGCAGTGCTACCGCCAGTGCAGATTGCCGCCTGGCAACAGATGGTAGCGCTGCCAGCCAAACAAACACACCTGGAACAAGAACCGCAGGCGTGGCTGCTCACGCTAGAGGGGCGGGTTGAAGGGATCGTGGTGGAGTTATTTGAAGTTCCCCACCACCCCAAGGTTCCACCAGGCGAATCAGGCAACTGGATTGCCGTAGCGCCCAGTCGCATGTCGCTGGCCTATGCCCTGGCCGCTGCCGCTGCGATTGCCCTGGCCCAGTTCAACCAGACGATGGTCATTGACGACGGGGAACTCTGGACGAGGGTGGCCGAGCAGACACCCGAGGCCATGCTGTCAGCCCTGCGCCTGCCCGACCGCCCCCGCAGCCTGGACGAGGCGGGCGAACTGTTTTGCACACGCATGGCGAGAGGACAGGACAGCTAACGATGGACTCAGTTGATGCGTTTCTTATTCGGGTGCCGCCAGAGCGCTGGCCCGCCGATGCCCTGACCAACGACGAGGTTGTGGGCGAACTCATTCTGTCGAGTCGAATGACGCCAGGAGCCAGGCTTGCACTTGAAGAGTCCTGGTGCGCCATCCACATCCTGCTCACCTGGGAACTGCCCATCCCCAAACACGAAGCCCTGCGCCGGGGCATGAGCTGGGAGGACGACTCGTTGGAGAATATCTTTATGGGCGGCACCCCCACCACCTGCACCGGCTTTTTCGGCCCCGTCTGCTACATGGCACCGGCGGAAATGCAGCGGCTCAACCAGAAGCTGGCGACTATCTCCCCAGCCCAGTTCGAGGCCAGCTACGACGTGGATTACCTGATGGAGTACCGCGTGCCGCCCGACACATGGGACGACCTGCCCCACGCCCGCCAGTGGCTGGTACAGCACTACAAAGCATTACAAGCCTTCTACCAGCAGACCGCCGACAGGGGCGACGGCCTGTTGATTCTGCTGCAATGATGAAACGTTCGGCCACTGCATGCGGCATCGAAACGGCCAAACAGACCCGTGGGAATAGCATAATCGTCAATCCAAAATCAAAAATCAAAAATCCCGTAGACACACCTCCGCCGCTATGGTATAGTTGCCCCAGCGCGAACGCCGCGCCACACTAGAAACGATTACAATGCCCCTCCTCAACTACTCCATTCTGCCCCCGCCCGTCGTCCCCACCCACTAAGGGCAGGGCGACACCACTACTGCTTCGGCGCTGCTCCGCGCCTGTTTTGTTGTGCCTCCTGCCCTCACGTTCGCCGTTTTCCTTTTTGCAAAAAAGCTGTCGTAACGCTCTACTCCAGTTGTAGCGTTGCGCCAACGTGAGGAATCTTCATGCAAACCGCATTTCCACGCACTGGAGCCATGTATGGCTTCTGGTTTATTCTGCTTGCCGCCATGTTGTGGGGCACCGTTGGCGTCAGCACCCGTGGCCTCTACACCATCAGTGAAACCAATCCGCTGTCGGTAGGCTTTTTTCGGCTGGCCCTGGCCGCCCCGCCCCTGCTCGTTGCCGGGTGGTGTTTGCCTGGGGCTGCCATGTGGCGCATCGCATGGCGCGACCTGGGGCTGATGCTGCTGTTTGGCGCGCTGCTGGCCTTCTACCAGGTGTGCTATTTTGCTGCCATTGCCCGCGTGGGCGTGGCCATTGCCGCCCTGATCACGCTGTGCATGGCCCCGGTGATTGTGGCCCTGCTCGCCGCCGTGTTCGCGGGCGAACGCCTGACCCACACCGTGGCCCTGGCCCTGGTCTGCGCCATTGTGGGCACGCTGCTGCTGGTTGACCTGCAACCCGGCGCGGCCCAAAGCACCGACATCCTTGGGGTGCTACTGGCCCTTGGCTCGGCCACCGGCTACGCGCTGATCACCTTGTTGGGGCAGCGCCTGGCCGGGCGCTACCACCCGCTGCAAATGACCGGCGTGGGGTTTGCCTGTGGGGCGTTGTTGCTGCTGCCCGTGGCGCTGGCCACCGGCCTGGTGGTGAGCTACCCGCCGCAAGGCTGGCTGCTGCTGCTCTACCTGGGGCTGGTGCCATCGGCCCTGGCCTATGGCCTCTTTCTGATTGGCATGCGCTCCACCCCGGCCACCACCGCCAGCATCATCACCCTGATAGAGCCGCTGACGGCCACCGCCCTGGCCTGGCTCTTCTTCGGCGAGCGGCTCGGCCCGCTGGGCTTGCTCGGCGCGGCCTTTCTGCTCGGCGCAATCGGCCTGCTCTATTGGGGCACGGCGAGGCGGTGATGCGTAATGCGTAATGCGTAATGCATAATGTGTAATGTGTAATGCGTAATCAGCCTTCTGTAGTGGATCACGCATTACGCATTACGCATTATGATTCGGTTCTCGGTTCTCGGTTCTCGGTTCTTTCAGATTTTCCCTCTTGACAAATCTACTTTACAGTGCTATTCTTAGTTTACAGTGTTTACTAAGAAAAACACTGTAAGATAACAGTGGAGCGTTGGAGCAGATGACACACCACGCAATGTTTTATCCAATCTGCAATCCACAATCTGCAATCACCTGAAGGTGGCACATGGTACAGACACGACGAGAGCGGCAGTTCAGCGCAACGCAGGACGAGATTAAAGGCATTGCCCGCCAGCACATGGCAGCAGAAGGCACCGCGGCCCTTTCGCTGCGGGCCATCGCCCGCGACATGGGCATGACTGCCCCGGCCCTCTACCGCTACTACCCCGACCGCGACGCCCTGATTACCGCGTTGATTCTGGACGCCTACTACGCCCTGGCCAACGCCATGCGCGCTGCAACCAACAGCCGCCCCACCACCGCCTACGCCGACCGGCTCTACGCTGCACTCATCTGCTACCGCGATTGGGCCATGGCCCACCCGACCGAGTTCCAGCTGATCTTCGGCAACCCCATTCCGGGCTACCAGGCCCCGCCAGAGCAAACCACCCCGGCGGCCCGCAGCGTTGGCATGGTCGTGATCGAGACTCTGCTGGCTGCCCACCGGGCCGGAGCGCTCCACATTCCCGCCATCTACCACGAGGTGCCGCCCTTGCGGGATGCACCCGCCCTCTACCTGGCCGCCGCTGCCGCCCCCAATGCCCAACCGGCCCTGACCTCCATCTACCTGAGTGGCTGGAGCCTGGCCCACGGCCTGGTGCTGCTGGAAATGTTTCACCACACCACCCCGCTGCTGCCCGATCCGGCGGCCTTCTACCGCTTTGAGGTGCTGGCCTTCATGCGAAACGTTGGCCTGGAACCGACCGACACATCATAATCCACCATTTCCCTTCCGCTGAGCTGAACTGAAACCTGGCGCTGGCCTGCTACGGAGGCGGGTAGGGCTAGCCGTTGCCAAAAATCCGCGCTTCCGTGTGCCTGCTGCCGCCGTGGCAGTGGGGAGGCTACTGCATTACCAAAAGGAGAAACACATGAACCCGACACTGCATCACCTGCGTTCGAGCGAACCAACTGCCGCCAGCGACTCACCACATGCTGACAAATCAAAGGCCCTACCTGCCCGGCGGGTGCGCCGTGGGCTGACGAGTGGGCTTGCCATTGTGGGCACAGCCTTTCTGATCTTTGTTGTAGTGGGCTTCAGCATTGACTTCGCGAACTTTGACCAGACCTCTGGTGGCAACACCTATCCCTACCAGGGCTGGACGGGAACACCTACCAACTTCGACACCTCGTTTACCACCAGTGAAGGCTTGTTTCGGCGCGGGATCGTGGTAGACCTCTACGCCAACTGTAGCACCGGCATGGTGAGCGTCAGTGTTCTGGGCCTGGGGCAGATGGAGTGGCGGCAATTCTCAGACCGGGCCAAGGCCATCCATCAGCCCCAGCTTGCCTGCCAGAAACGTGGCTTTGACACCTCAGCCTGGGACACAATTCGCTAATACGCCCCCGTTGTAACCCGTTCATCACCTTGAGTCCGCACTGCCTGCACCAACCAGACGCAGGTTAGCTACTGCATTGCTTACAGAAAGGAAGTTACCATGGAAACCCGTACCCTCGCCCGCTGGGCAGCCGTATTGCTTGTGGTCGAAGCGCTGCTCTTTTTTGTGCCGCTGGCCGTGCTAGGTGCGGCCATCAACTGGCCTGCCAGCCTGGACGCCCCCGCCAGCGAATTGTTGCCCTTGCTGGTGCAGCAGGCCGACGCCGTGCGCACGGGCTACTTCGCCTATCTGCTCTACTCAATTCTCTTCTGGCCGGTGGCACTGCTGGTGATTCGCACGGTGGCCGGGGGCGATACGCTCAGCCCGCTGCTGCGCATGGCCGCCGGGTTCGGCATCGCTTCGGCAGTTGCCCGCACCCTCGGCATCATCCGCTGGCTGGGGCCTATGCCCGTGTTGGCCCAGCAGTACGTTGACCCCGCTGCAACCGAAGCGACGCGGGCCAGCATCAACGTGAGCTACACCATGCTCAACGACTATGCTGGCAGTGTGGGCGAAATTCTGGGTGTAAGTCTCTTCGCCAGCATCTGGGCGCTGCTCGTTGGAATTGCGATTTTGCGCTCGGCCCACATGCCGCGCTGGCTGGGCCTGGGCGGGCTGGTGGTGGCGGGGCTGCTGGCCACACCGCTGGTTGAAATCTGGGGAATTGATGCCGGGCCGATGATTGCAATCAGTGTGATGGGTCTGCATCTCTGGTTTCTGGCGCTGGCGGCAGTCTTCACCTTCCGTAAAGGCCAGCCCGTGACGCAATCGGCAATTGCTTAGGAGTCTTATCAAACAATAAATAGGAGAACTGACATGAACAACGAACTGCACGTCATCTTCGGAACCGGCCCGCTGGGCAAATGGACAATGCGGACGCTGATTGGCCTGGGCAAACGGGTGCGCCTGGTCAACCGGAGCGGTAAGGCCGAGGGTATTCCCGCCGGGGTTGAGCTGGTGGCGGGCGACGCCTACGATGTGGCCAGCACCACCCGCCTGACGCAGGGGGCGACAAGCGTCTACCAGTGTGCCCAACCGGCCTACCACCAGTGGGCAGGCAACTTCCCGCGCCTGCAGGACGCCATTCTGGCGGGGGCTGCCGCCAACGGCGCAAAGCTGATTGTGGCCGAAAACCTCTACATGTACGGCGAGCCGCAGGGCCAGCCGCTAAGCGAAAGCACGCCCTACGCCGCCCACACCCACAAAGGTCGCCTGCGCCAGGCGATGACGGAAAGCCTGTTTGCCGCCCACCAGCGCGGCGAGGTGCGCGTCGCCAGTGCCCGTGGCTCCGACTTCTTCGGGCCAGATGAGCCAATCCAGGGTGAAATGGTCTTTCGGGCCGCCCTGGCAGGCAAGCGGGTGACGATGCTCGGTCGGCTCGACATGCCCCACACCTTCACCTACGTGGCCGATTTTGGGCGGACGCTGGCGATTCTGGGCACCAACGACACCGGACTGGGCCGGGCCTGGCATGTGCCCAGCGCCCCCCCGGTGCCGCAATCGGAGCTTGTACGACTGCTGCAAGCAGCGGTAGGCCAGCCGGTCAAGGTTATGGCGGCGAGTCCGCTGATGGTGCGCCTGCTGGGCCTCTTCAACCCCACCATTAGAGAGATGAACGAGATGATGTATGAATGGATGCAGCCTTTTGTGATGGACAGCAGCGCCTTCACCAAAGCCTTTGGACTCACGGCCACCCCGCTGCCGCAGGCCGTGCAAGAAACCGTGGCCTGGGCGCGGGGGCAGATAGCCCGGCTTCAATCTGCTAGTTAATGCTGGTCAATACTGCGTACTACGTACTGCGTACTGCATAAAAAACATTGCACATTCAATGTTATGTACGTAGTACGCATCACAGTTCTCGGAGGGCGAACCTTGTGTTCGCCCCTACAGATTCCTGGTTCTCGGTTCCTGGTTCTCGGTTCTGTCTTCCCAACCCCCAGTTCCATTCCATTCACACAGCCAGCACATGAATATGGTATAGTTGCCCAATCTACATGGCGTTGCAGCGCACAGCAAACCGCACACCTCGCAGAGGAGGACTCAGGCATGAGCTACCAGGAAGTTTACCGCCGCTCGATTGATGACCCGCAGGGCTATTGGGCTGAACAGGCTGCCGAACTCCACTGGTTTACGCCGTGGGAAAAGGTATTGGATGACTCAAACGCACCCTTCTACCGCTGGTTTGTGGGGGGCGAAACCAACCTCTGCTACAACGCCGTTGACCGCCACGCCCTGGGGCCAAAACGGGGCCAGGCAGCCATCATTTGGGAAAGTGCCGAAACCGGCCTCTCGCGCACGCTGACCTATTTTGAACTCTACCGCGAAGTCAACCGCCTGGCCGGGGCCATGCACAACCTGGGCCTGCGCAAGGGCGACCGGGTGCTGATCTACATGCCCATGGTACCGGAGGCGATTATCGGCATGCTGGCATGTGCCCGCCTCGGCGCGATCCACTCGGTTGTCTTCGGCGGCTTCAGCGTGCAGTCGCTGGCCACCCGCATAGACGACGCCACGCCTACCCTCGTCCTCACTGCCGACGCGGGCATGCGCAAGGGCAACCCCGTGCCGCTGAAGGAGATGCTTGATGCCTCGCTGGAACTGGTGACAACCGACAGCGTGCGCCATGTGCTGGTGCTAAACCGCAACCTGGTAGACATTGCAATGACGCACGGGCGCGACCTGGACTGGCACGAAACTCTGGCTGAACACAACGTTCGTTATGTCGAGCCGACCCGTGTTGCCAGCACCGATCCCTCGTATATTCTTTACACCTCCGGCACCACCGGCAAACCCAAAGGCGTAGTGCGCGACACTGGCGGCTACATGGTGGCGCTCCACGCCAGCATGAGTCAGATTTACAACGTCGGCGAGGGCGATGTCTACTGGTCTACCTCAGACATTGGCTGGGTGGTGGGCCATTCCTACATCGTCTATGGGCCGCTGCTGAAGGGGGTGCCGACGGTGGTGTACGAAGGGCGACCAGACCACCCCGACCCCGGCGTCTGGTGGCGGGTGATTGAGAAGTACGGCGTAACATGCGTGTTTACCGCCCCCACCGCCCTGCGGGCCCTGCGCAAATTCCCCGACAAATGGATGCACGGCAGCGACATTTCCTCGCTCAAGACGCTATTTGCGGCGGGCGAACCGCTTGATGAGCCGACCTACCAGTGGGCTAGCCACGAGTTGGGCGTGCCGGTGATTGACCACTACTGGCAGACCGAGAGCGGCTGGAGCATGCTCACCAACCCGATTGGCGTGGAACACATGGCGGTGAAACCCGGATCGCCCACGAAGCCAGCTTTTGGCCACCGCCTGGAGGTGGTGGACGCCGACGGCAACCGCGTGCCACTCGGCGAAAAGGGCTTTCTGGTAGACCACGGGCCGCTGCCGCCGGGCATGCTGCTCACCATCTGGGGCGACGACGAGCGCTACATCCAGAGCTACTGGAGCCACTTCAAAAACAAGCTGCTCTACATGTCGGGCGACTACGCGATTGAGGACAAGGACGGCTACTTCTGGATGCTGGGCCGGGCCGACGAAGTGTTAAACGTTTCTGGCCACCGCCTGGGCACCCGCGAGATCGAAGAGGTGCTGTCGGGCCACCCCGCCGCCGCAGAAGTGGCGGTGATCGGGGTGAAGGACGAGCTAAAGGGTGAGGGCGTGCTGGTGGTGGCGGTGCTGAAACAGGATATTGCGCCCATCACCCAGACCCGCGTGGCCGAGGAGATGCGCCAGCTGGTGCGCGACAAGATCGGCGCGATTGCCACGCCCAACGCCATCCAGTTTGTCAGCATGCTGCCCAAAACCCGCAGCGGCAAAATCATGCGCCGGGTCATTCGGGCCGTCTACCAGGGCGACAATATCGGCGACCTCAGCACGATTGAGGACGACGCCACCCTGGACATGGTGCGTGAAGCGGTGGATGTGCTGACACAGGAGATGTAAACGTGCTGCGTACTGCGTGCTGCGTACTGCGTGCTGCGTACTGCGTGCTGCGTACTGCGTGCTGCGTACTGCGTAACACGTGCTGCGTACTGTGTACTGCGTAATCCGTACTGCGTGGAGCGTGAAACGTGCGGCGTGAGTCTTTGTCGTCACGCTTCACGCTTCACGTTTCACGCTTCACGTTTCACGCTTCACGTTTCACGTTCTAATCTGCAATCTGCAATCTGCAATCTGCAATCAAGCACCTCGGCATAGAGCTGCTCGAATTCCAGGGCCGCCTGCGCCCACGAAAACTCGGCCACGGCCCGCGCCCGCCCTGCCGCCCCTAGCCGCCCCGCCATGGCCGGGTTTTGCAGGGCTAGTTCCAGCTTGTCGGCCAGGTCGGCGGCGCTGCCCAGCGCGGCGTAGATGCCGATGTCGCCCAGAATTTCCCGACTCACCGGCGTTTCAAAGGCCACCACCGGCAGCCCCATGGCCATGTAGTTGCTGATCTTGCCGTTGCCCTCGGTCAGGCTCATTTTGGGGGCCACCGCCACATCACCCAACGCCAGGTAGCTGTGTAAATCTTTATACAGAATGCGCCCCGGCAGCGTCACCCGCTCGCCAATCCCCAGCGACTCGGCATAGGCCCGGTAGCTGGCCGGGTCGGGGTGGCCCATGACCAGGAAATGCACATCGGGCAGGCGAGTGGCCAGCAGGCGGGCGGCATCCAGCAGCACGTTGGTGCCCTGGTAGGGGGCCAGTAGGCCGATGTAGACCACAATCCATCGCCCGTCAGGAATGCCAAGCTGATGCCGCAGCTCCTGCCGCTCGGCCACCCAGCCGGGAGAGCCGTCGAAGGGGCGGAAACGCTCGGTGTCCACCCGATCCACAATCGGGTGAATGCGACCGGGGTCAACCTGGCCGTCGCGCCGCAGCATGGCGGCAGCGTTCAGGGTCGAGGGCACAATCGCATCGGCCCGCCGGTTAATAAACTGCTCCAAACGCACCAGCGGCAGAAACAGCGGACTTTCCGCCGAGACAAAGCGGTGGTCAAGCATTTCACTGGTCATGCTGCCCTGGTAATCGAGAATCAGCGGCACCCGCAGCAGCTGCTTCAGCGCTACGCCAATGGAAGCGGCCTCGTGGGTGTGGGCGTGAATAATATCGGGCTTGATGCGCAACGCGGTGCGCAACGAGCGCCAGGCCAGGCCGACATCGAGATAGAGCTTGTGGCGTGACGAACCGACAACGGCCCGCTTGACCCAGGGCACATCCCAGGAGCGGCGAATATCCAGGCCCGGCATGTCGTCGCCGTTGTGGTAGGTAGCCAGCACAATGCGGTGGCCCCGCCCCTGCAAAGCGCGGGACTCCTCCCAGATGCGCACATGGTTGCCGTAGTCGGAGAAAAAGCTGGTCGAGGCCAGCATCAAAATTGTGTAGGTGGACTCGGGCGGGCTGCCGCTGGCGGCGCGGCGGTGGCGTTGGGCTTGCATAGCGGGCCATTGTAGCCGAGGGGCGGGCTATGCGCAAGCCAGGCTTTTTCACCGCCGAGCACGCAGTTGATACTCACCGCCGAGCACGCCGAGAGCGCCAAGTTTTTTAGAGATTTGGAGATGAGGGATTGAAGACTGGAGATTGAAAACGAGTGTCATTCGCAACTCGCAACGCTCAATTCTCAATTTCCATCCTCCGCGTCCTCGGCGGTAAATTGCAGTTCCTCGGCGTCCTCAGCGTGCTCGGCGGTGAATTTCGGGATAGAATTGCCAAAAGTGCCCTTTTTCCCTACAATACACCAACATAAAGATTGATTCAGCGTTGAAATGGGGAGTCCGCAGCGGCCCGCCGCCGGTTGCAGCTCCCCATTGTTGCATCTAGAGATCACCAACAATTTGCGTTGGCGAGAAAGGACAGTCTGTGAAGACACCGATCACGGTAGCTTATGGTGATGGAATTGGGCCGGAAATTATGGAGGCAACGCTGCATATTCTGCATGAAGCAGGCGCGGCGCTTGATATTGAAACGATTGTGATCGGTGAGTCGATCTATAAACGGGGCTTAACGTCGGGGATTGAACCCCACGCCTGGGACTCACTGCGGCGCACAAAGGTCTTTCTCAAAGCGCCTATCACCACCCCGCTGGGCGGCGGCTACAAAAGCCTCAACGTGACTATTCGCAAGAGCCTGGGCCTCTACGCGGGCGTGCGCCCATGTGTGGCCTACTTTCCGTTTGTGTTCACCCGCCACCCTGACATGGATCTGGTCATCATCCGCGAGAACGAAGAAGACCTGTATGCTGGGATTGAACACCGCCAGACCGACCAGGTGGTGCAATGCCTGAAGCTGATCAGTCGGCCCGGCTGCGAGAAGATTGTGCGCTACGCCTTTGAATATGCCCGTGCCCACAACCGCCGCAAGGTCACCTGTCTCACCAAAGACAATATTATGAAGGCCACCGACGGCCTGTTCCACCGGGTGTTTAACGAGATTGCTGCCGAGTATCCCGACATTCAGCACGACCACTATATTATTGACATTGGCGCAGCACTGCTGGCCGACAAGCCGGAGCGCTTCGATGTGGTCGTCTCGCTCAATCTCTACGGCGACATTATTTCCGACATCACCTCGCAGGTGAGCGGCTCGGTGGGGCTGGGCGGCTCGGCCAACATCGGCGAGCATGCAGCGATGTTCGAGGCCGTCCACGGTTCAGCGCCGGACATTGCCGGGCGCGGCCTGGCCAACCCGTCCGGACTGCTGCTCTCAGCGGTGATGATGCTGATCCACATTGGCCAGAACGAGGTGGCCGAGCGGGTGCAAAACGCCTGGCTCACCACCATTGAGGACGGTATTCACACCTTCGACATCTACCGCGATGGGATGAGCCGCAAGCAGGTGGACACCTGGCACTTCACGCGGGCGATTGTGGATCGGCTGGGGCGCACCCCGCAGAAGCTGCGCGTGGCGAGTTACCCGGACAGCAAACTGGCTTCGCCTGCGAGCAAAGTGGTACTGCCCGCCCGCCCAGCTCCGGCCCGTAAAGCATTAGTCGGCGTAGATGTGTTTCTGGACTGGGCCAACGGCAGCCCCGACGAACTGGCCCAGGTGCTAGAAACAGCCAACGGCGACGGACTCAACCTCTTAATGATCACCAACCGGGGGCAAAAAGTGTGGCCGAATGGCATGCCAGAGACCTTCTGTACCGACCACTGGCGCTGCCGCTTTATGGGCCAGGGGGGCAGCCCCATTTCGCATCAGCAGATTATTGACCTGTTGGGGCGCGTCGGTGGCAGCGGCCTCGACTTCATCAAGACCGAAAATCTTTACACCTTCGACGGGGAAGCAGGCTTCTCGTTGGGGCAAGGACAGTGAGCAATGATGAAGTATGATGTATGAAGTATGAAGGCCAACGAGCTACAGCCTTGTGTTCTTTGCTGTAGCTCGTTGGCCTTTCGTTGCTAGACCAACCCTTCACCAAACCATCGGTCTACCACAGGAAGTATGAACAAGAGTAGACGACGCACTGACTTTCATACTTCATACTTCATACTTCATACTTATCCCTTTACCGCTCCTTCGACCATGCTTTGGAAGAAGGCCCGCCGGGCGGCGAGAAAGAGGGCGATGCCGGGCAGCATGATAATCACGCAGGAGGCGGCGAGGAGTTCGCTTTCGTTGCCAGCCAGCTGGTTCTGAAAGTCGAACAGGCCCACGGTGGCGGTTTTCATCTCGGTGCTGGAAAGGAGCAGCAGCGCGGTGAGAAAATCATTCCAGTTGTAGACGAAATTGAGCAGAAAGACCGAGATCAGGCCCGGCACCGCAATCGGCACCACCACCCGCAGAAAGCCCTGAAACGGCGTCGCCCCATCCACCGCTGCGGCCTCCTCCAGCTCCCGCGGAATGCTCTCGAAAAAGTTCTTCATCACCCAGATGCCGAAGGGAATGCCGTAGGCGGCGTAGGTGATGATCATCAAGAAGTAGGTATCACGAATCTCTAGATCGCTGGCCAGCTTGTAGAGCGGGATCAGGTTGGTCAACCCCGGCAGCATCATCAGCCCCAGCACAATCCCCAACATCAGGTTGCCACCCCGGAAGCGGAAGCGGGCAAAGGCGTAGCCCGCCATCGCCGCGCACACGGTGGTGAGGGCCGCCCCACCAATGCTGTTAATGGCGCTGTTGAGAATGTAGCGCAGAAAACGATCCGACGAGAGCAACCGGGTGTAGTGGCCAAAAAACCATGTGTCCAGCGAGAAGGCCATGGTGGGGCCAAGCTTGTCGGGCCGCACCGAAACCAGCACCGCGTAGATCACCGGGAAAATCACCGCCGCACACAGCGCAATCAGCAGGGCGTTCACCAGCACGAGTTCAAGTCTGGGCGAGATCAGCGGCTTACGAATCGTTGTTGTCTTCGCCAGACCTTCAATGGGAGTTACTGCCATAGATGCTCTCTCAATTGCAGATTGTAGCTCGCAGATTGCAGATTGAAACGTGATGCATGCGCCTAAGGTATGACGTATTTCTGCGTTCCCATCTCGTTGTTCTCCACACTCTCCGTGCCCTCCACGGTAACATGAATTACGCTGCTGCGGTGGTGCTTTCGCGGCGCAGGGTGCGAATGTAGAAGATCGCCAGAGCCATGTTCAACAGGAACATCACCACGGAAATTGCCGCGCCGTAGCCGAAGTCGAAAGGCGGGCGGGCCACCTGGTTGTACATGTAGAGACTCAACGCTTCAGTTGAGCGGCCTGGCCCACCTCGCGTAATCGAAAGGAACATCCCCGTGGCGTTAACGGCCTGGATGCTCAGCAATAGAATGGTGACGGTTGTGGTGGGCAGCAGCAGCGGCCATGTAATCTGCCAGAAGGTCTGCCAACGGTTGGCACCGTCTAGCCCGGCGGCTTCGTAGATTTCACGCGAAACCGTTTGCAGCCCGGCTAGCACAATCAGCATGGCAAAGGCCAGCGAGCGCCAGACGGTGGCCAGAATGATAACGCCCATGGCCCCGACGGGCGAAGCCAGGAACTGGTAGCCCTCGCCAAAAAATGGCGCAACGAGTGCGTCGGCGATGCCAAAGTTAAAAATCCACAGAAACATAATGCCCGACACAACTTCCGACAACATCCAGGGGATGAAGATGATCGTCATGTAGAGCGGGCCAAAGCGCAGGCGACGATTAAAGACGAGGGCCAGCACAAAGCTGAACACCATCGTTATCAGGACGAAGAAGACGCCGAAGATAAGCGTGACGCGCAGGGCGTTCCAGAAGTTGTCGTCCGTGACCAGAAACTGGTAGTTGGTGAGTCCGCCGAACGACGCCACACCCCGCCGGAAGCGTTGCAGACTCAGCCAGAGGCTGTAGAGCGTGGGATAGAGCGACACCGCTGCAATCAGCAGCATGGCCGGGGCCACCAGCAAATAGGGGTAGATTTTGTTGACGCGCATAGAGAAATCGAGAATTGAGAATTGAGAACGCCCAGAAGTCTCGCTCCACGTCTCAATCCACAATATCGGATGCTAGCGACAAACATCCATTGTCACCCTGAGCGAAGCGAAGGGTCTTTGCATCTTCACGCACAAGATTCCTCGCTTCGCTCGGAATGACACGACAACGACCAGACAAACCAGGAAAGAACTCTCACAAAGGCACAAAGTCCACAAAGATTCGTAGATGAACATGCATCTTCGACTCCTCCGCGAGCTTTGCGCCTGTGCGAGAGATTACAGTTTCTCGCACAGGCACACAGCATACAAAGGAATGCATACAAACCAACTCACGAGACTCCTCCGCGAGCTTTGCGCCTTTGCGAGAGACTACAATTTAGCGGAAGAAGCGGGCGATGGTGTCGTCCTGAGCCTTCTGCAGCCGTTCGGCAATATCCACCGACGGGTTGAGCATGATGTCCTGGATGGCAATCGCCAGTTCGTTCAGGCTTTCCTGGTAGTAGGGGCTTTGCTCAATCAGCTTGCCCTGCTCAGAGATAAACGTGCTGATCTGCCGGTAGAAGTCGTTGTTGAAATCGCCCTGGCTCAGTGCCGCCGTGCGGGTAGGCAGGCCGAACGAAGCCTTCGACCACTGGGCGAGGAAGCCGGGATCCATAAACGCGCTCAGCCAGGCCGCTGCGCCAGCGGGGTTTTTGGCCCCGGTGGGCACCACCAGCGTTTCGGCGTTCATAAAGGTGGTGGGCTTGTTGCCGTTGAAGCTGAGGCCGCCGGTGAAGCGCACCGTGCCGTCGGCCACTTCTTTATCCATCCCCGGAATGAAGATAAACGACCATGTGCCGCCACGGAACGAGGCCGACTGCTGCTCGACCCAGGGCTTCTCGGCGGCGGCAAAGTCGCCAGTGAAGATCGGCTCGGGCAGGGCCTTCAACTCCTTCATCTGCCGTGCCCACTCCAGCACCTGCACGCTCTGTTCGTTGGCCCAGGCGGGGCGGCCCTCGGCATCAAAGATGGTGCCGCCGTTGCTGTAAATCCACTGGCCATAGGTCAGTTCGGCGGCGGCAAATTCCTTGTTGGCGAAGAAGCTGGTGAAGAACTTGCCTTCCCCGGCCAGTCGCTCAGCCTCCGTCAGGGCTTCCTCAGCCGTGGCGGGGAAGCCATTGGGGAAGTCGCTGACGCGGTAGTAGGTCACACCGCTGCGTACCAGGTTGGAAACGCAGACACGCCTGCCTTCCACCTGGCAGATCAGCGCATCGGTGGGGGCCATGTCGGAAAGCCAGGGCTGGTCTTTGACCAGTTCGGTCAGGTCGGTGAGGGCATTGGCGCTGAGCAGGGCCGGGATGTGCTGGCTGCCAGCCTCGATGATGTCGGGCACATCACCGCCCGACTGCACGGCCAGAGCAAGTTTGGTGGCCAGCTGATCCCAGGCGATCACTTCGGCTTCAACCGTGGCACCAGTGGCCGCTTCAAACGCGGCAATCTGGGCCGAAAGCAGGCGGCTCTGGTCGCTGTCGGTCTTGGTGGGGTCGTACTGAGTCCAGAGCTTAATTGTCTGTCCGTCGAGCCGAGGCAGGCCGGTCATCGCGCCAGCCGTTACGGGTGGCTTGGTCGGCTCAGCCGCAGCAGTGGCAGCAGGTGCAGCAGTGGCAGCGGCAGTGGCCGCAGGCGCTGCCGTCGGCGCAGTGGTGGCGGCGGGTGCGGCGGTGGGCGCAGTGGTTGCCTGGGCAACCGGGGCAGCGGTGGGGGCGGCGGTGGGTGTGCTACCGCAGGCGGCTACCACCAGGCTGAACAGGGCCAGCAGGGTAGCCAGAAGAATCTGTCGAGACTTGTTCATGGACGCACAATCTCCTTGTAGGCTAGAGAAACCATGCCAACATGCGGAATGAACTGTAGCGGCAATACCTCCTCACTCCAGGCCCAGGCCAGGGGGCTTACAGGCAATAAGAAAGTTAAACATCAGCAACGCTGGCCTTTGCTACAAAACAAAGGCCAGCCTGAGACAAACAGTGTCGAACATGGCCGGGAAAACCGTTAGTGAGCGGAAATTTTTGTTACTCTTAGTATGGTACCAGAAATTTTGGAACGGGCAAGTTTTGAGCGGCACAAAAACTGAGAACTGAGAACTGAGAACTGAGAACCCAGAACCAGGAGCCGGACATGTGATACGTAATCCGTACTGCGTAATCCGTGATCCGTACTGCGTAATCAGCATTGAGAATGCAATGATGTTTTACGCAGTACGCAGTACGCAGTACGCAGTACGCAGTACGCAGTACGCAGCATGAAGCTGTGCTACCTCGTCACCGTGACACCACCGGCCACAGCTGGGGCCAGAAATCGCCGCTGTAGGGCTGGCCATCGTAGGCATTGGGGCCGAGCAGGGTGTTGTTGGGGTGCCAGGGCCGCCCGGCCCGGAAGGTCGTGTCGCCCGGCATGAGGTGGGAAACCACCGACAGCCGGGGTTCGCTGCTGCGGTTGGGGCCAGAGCCGTGGAAGGTGAGGGCGTGGTGGAAACTAGCCTGGCCCGCTTTGAGAATGCACGGTTCGTCCAGCCAGGGGCTGCCACCCTGGGCGGCAAACTTTTGCGCCAGCGCCTCCAGATCCTGGTCGAAGAAGCTGTCGCTGCCTTCAACCAGGCCCCACTTGTGTGAACCGACGATGGTGCGCATGCCGCCGTTGTGCAGGTCGGTGTCTTGCAACGCTACCCAGGCCGTACACATGTTGGTGGTGCTGGCCGATGTCCAGAAACCGTAGTCCTGGTGCCAGCCCACGTTGCCTGCGTCGGTCGTCGGGCCTTCGCCCGTGCCCGGCTTGTAGATGGCCTGGTCGTGCCAGAGCCGCACGCTATCCACCCGCATCAGGCGGGCCGCAATCGCGCCTAGCAGCGGACTCAGCACCGCTTCGCGGATGGCGGCGTTGAGCCAGAAGGCATTGCACTGCTGGCGCAAGGCGTTGGAGCCATGCGTCACCGGGGCAATGCCATACTGCGAGGGCGTGTGAAAATCATATTCCCCGGCCCAGAGCCGTTCGTGGGCCGCTCGCAGCCGCTCGATCTCGGCGTCATCAAACAGCGGCGGGCTAATCCAGTAGCCCCGCTCCCAATACTCCGCCACTACCGCGTCCGTCACAATTCGGTCAACATCCGCCAGCGTCATTACCGTGTTGGACATACGTTGCTTTTCTCCGAGTAATTCAAGCAATAAAAATTAAAACGTAAAGCGTAACACGCGAGGGGAAACGTTTACGCATCACGTAGCACGCAGTACGTATCGGGTTCCAGCACTATCCCTTTAATGAACCTTCGAGCATGGCCTGAAAGAAGATTTTGCGCGTGAGGAGAAACAGCACCACCACTGGCAGGGCAATCATAACACAGCCTGCCGCCTGCACATGGTAGGCCACCTCGAACTGCGACTGAAAGTCGAGCAACCCCACCGTCGCCGTCTTCGTATCGACCCGCGAGAGCAGCACCACGGCAGCCAGAAATTCATTCCACGTATCCACAAAGTTCAGCAGAAAGGCCGCAAACAGGCCCGGCATCGCCAGCGGCACCACAATCCGCCACAGCGCACTGAGGGGTGTTGCGCCGTCAATCAGGGCGGCTTCTTCCAGCTCACGGGGGATACTATCGAAAAAGCTTTTGGTGATCCAGATGCTGAAGGGCAACCCGCCCCCAACATAGACCGCGATCATCGCCGTGTTGGTGCTAAGCAGTTGCAGGTCGCTAGCCATGCGGTAGAGCGGAATCAGGTTGGTCAGACCAGGGATCATCATAATGCCCAGGATGGCCAGCAGCAGCGCTCGGCTCCCCCGGAAGCGGTAGCGCGAAAACACATAGCCAGCCAGGCCAGCGATGGGCATAACCAGCAGCGACGACAGCAGCGAGTTGATAAACGAGTTGGGGATGTAGTAACGCAGCATGTTGCTGCGAAACACCTGCTGATAGCCATCGAGCGACCAGACCGGCGGGAAAAACGTCGGCGGCGAGGTCAGCACATCGCCCCTGGTTTTAAACGAGGTCATCACGATGTACAGCACCGGGAAAATCATCAGGGCACAGAACAGCATCAGCATAGCATTAGTCAGCCACATGTCAAGCCGTTTTCGAGTGGGTGCTGTTACCATCGTCAGACCTCCGCACGCAGTGTTCGCAGATACACAATTGTCAGGATGATGTTGAGGGCAAACATAATCATGGCAATGGCCGCGCCCAGGCCAAAATCACCAAACTTCCAGGCTTCCTGGTAAAGAAAAAAGCCGAGCGTATTGGTCGCCCGCACCGGCCCACCGGCGGTAATCGCCAGAATCAGGCCGACCGAATTGATAGCCCGGATAGAAAGCAGCAGCACCGTCACCAGCACCTGAGCCTGAATCAGCGGCAGCGTGACGTGCCAGAAGACCTGGCCGGGCGTCGCCCCATCAATTGCGGCGCTCTCCTGCACCTCGCGGGGCACCAGTTGCAGCGCCGCCAGCAACAGCAGCGTGGCAAAGGCCAGCGAACGCCACACCGAGGAGGCGATCACAATCGCCATCGCGCCGACGGGATCGGCCAGCAAGGTGCGCTGAACGAGCGGTTGCAGCAACTCCTGTAAGATGCCGTAGTCGCGGATAAACATCCAGCGCCAGATGGTGCCCGCCACCACATCCGACAGCACCCAGGGAATAAAGAGCAGCACCATGTAGAGCGGAGTGAGACGCACGCGCCGGTTGAGCAACAGCGCCAGCCCAAAGCCCAGCACCATCGTAATCACCAGGTAGAAGCAGGTGTAAACGAGGGTATTCCGCATGCTCTCCCATAGGTCGGCACTGCGGAGCAGGATTTCAAAGTTACGCAGGCCGACAAAACTTTCTACCCCGGCCTGGCGGCGCTGAAAGGCCAGGTAGATTGAATAGAAACTGGGGTAAACCTGAATGACCAGCAGGATGAGCAGTGCGGGCAACAACAGCCAGAGCGGCAGGCTGCGCTGCAACGAGCGGGCCAGCCGCCCGCGTGCTGGTTGTGGCACGGCAAGCGGACGATCAGCAATCTTCATAACATGCCTCAGCCAGCATGCGCACAGCGAAAGGGTTTAGCGAGACGCTGTGCGCATGCTGGCCTTTGTGGTTCCACGGCAATGGGGTTATAAACCGGCGTTGTAGGCTTCCTGGGCCGTCTTCAGCTCGGTGAGAATATCGAGCTGTGGATCAAGCACGAGCTTGTTGATCGTCTCGGCCAGCTTGGTCAGGCCCTTATCGTAGTCGAGCAGCGGCTCCACCGGAGTGCCATATTTATCCTGGTTCTCCTTCACAAAGCGCCAGTAGTCGGTCTGGAAGCGCGGGTCGGCAAAGGAACTTTCCAGCACCGGCAGGCCGCCATACGCCACTGCGTAATCAGCGTTGCGTTTCGTGTCCATCAGGTAGTTGATAAACGCCTTCGCGGCTTCAGCGTTTTTCGAGTTGGTGGGAATAGCCCACCCCGAGGCGCTGAGCAACACTGCCGGGTCTTTCCCAGGCGCGGCCAGGTAGTGGGCAAAACCCAGCTCGCCGCCAGCGGCAGCGGTGGCCACCGAGGTCGAGTCGGCAGGGAATTCCTTGCCCGTGGGCGATTTGAGCGGGTTGAGGTAGATGTACGACCAGGAGCCAGCCCCAAACGCCGCCGCCGTACCATCCATAAACGGTTTCTCGTTTTCGAAGCCGGGCGCAAGCACCACATCGGGCACCAGCTTCTCTTGCACCAGCGTGCGGGCAAACTCCACCGCCTGCACCGTTTCCGGCGTGGCCCATGCGGCCTTGCCCTCCGCATCGGCATACGAGCCGCCAAAACTGTGGATCAGGGCGAAGTAGAAGCCTTCTGCCGAAGCCACCTCGCTGCCCTTAAACGTCATGGCATATTTGCCCGGCCCGGCCATCTTGCGGGCTTCGGCCAGAAATGTTTCCGTGTCTTTGGGGAAGCCGTTCGGCCAGGCCGGTTTCCAGTAGTAGATCAGGCGGCTGTTCAGATTGCCTGGCACACAGTAGATTTTGCCGTCTGGCCCGGTACAGGCCTTCACCGCCGCCGGGTTCAAATCTTTGAACCAGGGCGCACCTTGCACGTACTCCGTTAAATCCTGGAGCGTGCCATTCCTGATGAAGAAGCCCAACTGCTGGCTATCCACATACGAAAGATCGGGAATATCACCACCCGCAGTCACCGCCAGGTTGAGCTTGCTGTTGATCTGGGCATAATCCTGAGTAACATTC
>JALONX010000106.1 GCA_025454695.1 Chloroflexaceae bacterium | reverse complement strand
GGCTGGCCCCACCGCGTCGGGCGAGCCACCAAGGTAGCCTGCCAGCGTCCCGCGTGAGTCGATCACCCAGGGATTGGCCGGGTTGGCGTAGCCGTAGCGCAAGTCCGCCGGGCCGTAGAAGCCCACCACGCCCCGAATAGCCGGGTTGTTGCCCCGGTAGCCCGCCAGCAGCGCCAGTTGCGCCCCCGCCGAGCGGCCGAGCAGCACCAGTTGATTGGCATCAATCCCCAGCGCGGCGGCGTTGGCCTGCAAATAGCCAATTGCGGCCTGTACATCGTCATAGGCCGCCGGGAAAGGGTTGGTCGGGGCCAGGCGGTAGCTGATCGAAGCGACGGCGTAGCCACGGGCCGCCAGGTAGCGGTTGAGTTGGGGAAACTCGCCCCGCTCGCCGCTCTGCCAGGAGCCGCCGTGAATGACGATCACGCATGGTGCCGGGCCGTTTGCCGCTGGCGGTTGAAACAGATCGAGCTGAAGATTCTGGCCGTTGGCGCTGCTGTAGGTCAGGGTTTGGGGGCGCATGTCGGGCAGTGGTACGCCAGCAACAACTTCCGTTAGCAGCAGTGGCGCGGGCCGCAGACGTGTGTCGTTGCTAGCGGCCCGTACTTCCCCAAAGGCGGCGTTGAGCTGGCCAGGGAGTTGTTGGGCCAGGAGCAGCGCCCGCAGCAGCGGTGTGAGCGCCAGCAGCGCCGCCAGCAGCCCCAGTGCCCCGCCCACCCGCCCGCTCGGGCTGCGCCGCCAGCCCGGCAACAGCGGCAGCAGACTCACCAGGGCTAGCAGGTGGCCCCATTCCGTCACGCCAATCGCCGCCATCCAGAGCAGGGTGGTGGGGGCGGGGAAGACCGCCAGCAGCCCCAGCAGGGCGCTCGCCCCGCCAACCAGCAGCCGCAGTGGCCCCCATGCGGGCCAGGTTGTTCGACTCACAGAGTTGTCCTTGCCTGGTACGTGGCGTTGCACACTGTATCGTAAAGCTGATACTGCTGGAAGTGTACCACGGAGCACTGGCTATGCAATAGGCCAGTACCTATTCTCCTGGCCATAGCAAAAGAACCCCCCGCCCATGCACATGCATAGGCGGGGGTGCGAGTTGACCCAACTGGCGCTACAAGTTCGCGCACTGATCTTCTTTGTTGCCGTCAACCACATTGCCACCGCCAGTCGGGGGCGGTGTGTTTTCCTTGCACTGCAAGTTGCCGTCAATGGTGTTGGAGTTGATGGACAGACCGCCGCTGTTCTGGAAGGCCTGGAGGCTGCCACCAATGGTGTTGCGGTTGGCTGTCAAGCTGCGGCTGTTAGAATCGAACTGAAGGTCGCCGTTGATGTGGGCAGTTTCGACGCGGGCCGAACCACCCTGCTTGATTTGGATGCTGCCGCCGACAAATGAGCTGGACAACACCTCCACCCGTGCGGCGTTTTCGGCCTGCACATTCCCGTTCACGTTAACCCGCGACGCACGCAGGGTTGCGTTCTGTTCCACCAGGATGGTGCCCTGCACACGGGTGCCGTTGAGGGTGCATGTAGCGCCCTGGGGCACCCGCAGGTTGTCAACCGTTACAGCACCAAGTGAACCCCGACAGGTGAACTCCTCTGCGTGGGCTGGTTGGGCAAATGTCAGGGCGGACATTGCCATCAGCGTCGCTGCTGCGATCCGTAGCTTCATGTTCTGCTCCTCCGTTACTTAGCTGTACCGTGGAAGCCTCGTCCATCTTGGACGGGCCTTTTTCTCAGCTGGTAAAGGCTGGCCACACCCTTACCACTGTAACAGAGCAGCATACAGCGAAGGAAATACAGATTGCTGGACGAGATTTAGCCCGCTTTGAGGGCGGCTAGCAGCTTTCGCGCCTCCGGCCCGTGGCGCAGCGAGAAGTGAGGATTGATGTTGAGGGCGGTTTGCAGATGCTGGCGGGCAGTGTCCCGGTCGCCGTTGGCGTGGGCAATCATGCCAGCGCGGAAGTGCATGGCGGCGTCGCGGGTGCCAAGGCGCAGCGCTTCCTGGCTGTAGCGTTGGGCTTCGGCGGCGTTGCCGTTTTTGTAGAGCGCCCAGGCCAGGGCATCGGCGGCATGGATGCTGGGGCGGCGGCTGTAGGCGGCTCTGGCCCGTTCCACCGTTTGGGCCGGGTTGGTGCCGTGTTCGGCGTCGAACAGGGCTAGTTCCATGTCCACGTCCATTCCGGCGCTGGCGTTCAGCCGCTGCATGGCCCGCACCAGGTCGTACTGAGTCCGTGCCTGATCGGGCTGCCCCGTCACCTCGTAAAGTTCGCCAAGGGCCAGCACAAATTCTGGCAGCGGCAGCTGGGCGCTGATCTGGCGGTAGGCGGCGATGGCTTCCGCATATTGACCCCTGGCGGCCTGCACCCTGGCGACGCCTGCCTGCGCATGCACAAAGCTCGGGTTGATCTGCAAGGCCTGGCGGTAGGTAGTCTCGGCCCTGGTCAGGTCGCCGCTGTTGAAGTAGAGATGGCCAAGCTGCACTGCCGTCCACCGGGCGCTTTCCGAGCTGCTGTCGCCCGCCGCCAGCGCCTGTTGCATCAGGCTGATGGCCCCGGCGGTGTCGCCCTGCAATTCGCGCAGGTAGGAAACCCGGCTGTAGGAGCTGCGGTCGGGCCGGGTGTCCACCATCTGCTGCACCGCGTCGAGGGCGGACTCGTACTGGCCTAACTCGACATAGGCATCGCCCAGAATGCCGTAGACCTGGGCGCGGTGGGGATTGACGGCACGGGCCTGTTCGCCCCAACGCAGCGCCTCGTGAAACTGGTGCAGCGAGAGGGCCAGCGAGCCGCGTCCGATCAACGCGTCGAGGTTTTGCGGGTCACGCTTCAGCGCCTCGTCAAAGGCCTGGCCCGCCTGCGTGTAGAGCGAGGGATCGGCGCTGGAGCGCACCTGCTGCAACAGGGCCAGACCCAGGGCGGCGTAGGCGGCGGGGTTCTCCGGCTCCTGGCGGATGCGGCTTTGCAACTGGGCCACCATGCGCGGGTCGCCCGCTTCCAGCGCAGCGGGCGGCGGGGCGCTCGTGTCAAAGGCGGGCGATGGGGCGGCGGGACGCCATTCGCCCAGCAGCCGCCACGTGGCCACCAGCCCGAAGACCAGCAACGCCGCCAGCAAAGCCATCTCCGGGCGACGACGGGTGAGAACGGGCATCGGAACCTCCTTTTTTGCCACAGAGGACACAGAGGGTTTTTGATTGACGAGTGACGAGTGACGAGTGACGAGTGACGAGTGACGAGTGACGAGTGACGAGTGACGAGTGACGAGTGACGATTACTTTTTACGCATCACGCATTACGCATCACGCATTACGCATCACGTTTCACGTTTTCACCTTTTGCCACAGAGGGCACAGAGAACACAGATAGCTAACTATTCTGATTTTTCTCTGTGCCCTCTGTGCCCTCTGTGGCTAACCTTCCGGCTTAGCGGGCGTTGTTGAAGACGGACGGGAACCACAACTCTGTGATGAAGGCGTGGATGCGGTTGTAGCCCGCGTGTGGCGTCGCCAGGTAGGGGAAGCTGGTCAGGAACTGGCGGTCGTTACGATCCACCCCATCACCCAGGGCATTGCCGGGGGCGCAGTTGGTCAGGTTGAGCAGCCCGCCGGTGGAGGTGGGGCAGCCCGCGCCCAAAATTGGCCCGTAGCCACCAGCGACGGCCCGCAGCGCAATGTCGGTCACGTCGTCGGTAAGGCGGCGGCCATTGGGGAAGCCGCAGAGGTCACCTTCCAACGCACCCAGGCGGCTGGGCGCTGAGTCGGCGGGTTTGCCCAGCGGGGCAGCGAAGCATGCGCCCAGGGCGTTGGGCTTCAGAGCCATGTTCAGCCGCAGCTGCTCGGAGGCAATTTTGGTGTTGTCAACCAGCGGATTGCCCGAATTCACCTGCTGGTTCACGCCCGGTACGCCGGTGAGGAAGATGGTGAACAGGTCTGTGCGGTTGCCCGCTGGCAGGTTGCTGGCGCTAAACACGCCGGGGTAGAGCACGGGCAGCAGCGTGGCCAGTTCGGGCTTCAGCACGGCGTTTTGCAGCACGGTGGAGGCCACAAAGGTCGGCTGATCCTGCTCAGGCTTGAGGCCGTTGAAGGCATCCTTCAGCGCTAGCGGAATCACCACTTCGTTGGTGAGCGGCATGCCCAGGCGCGAGACCTGCACAAACGGGCCGGAGCCAGTTTCGCTGCCGGGGGCGCGGGTGATGGTGGTGGGGCGTTCAGCCGTAGACCAGACGCCGATCACGCATTCCTTCTTCGAGGGGTCGGTGGGCACGCCACTGGCATCCACCGGGCAAGCCGGGGCCAGCCGCTTAATCGGGATTTGCAGGATGTTCGCATGAACGTTGAAGCCTGCCGTGCTGTCCAGGCCAGGGGTTGCACGCTGCTTGCTCAGGTGCAGGTTGGCGAAGGGGCGCAAAATGCCCAGGTCGAAGATCGAGTTCACGTCCACAAAGAAGGGGTCGTCGCGCTGGCCGGTAAACTCCTTAATCGCGTCGCCGCCGAAGGTGCCCGTGTTGATAAACTGCGAGGCCAGGCTGGTGTAGTTCGGTGTCGAGGCCGGGCCGATGTTGTCGGGCACCATCAGCCTGTTGCTGAAGAGTACGGTTCTGGTCGCGCTCGGCGTGTCGTTGTCGCCCAGAATCTCGGTCACGGTGTAATACTGGGTGATGTTGAGTGTCGTGTCGCTCGCGTTGTTGATCGGCCCCTTGTTGTAGAGGAACGAATTGGGGTCGCGGAAGCTCAACGGGCTAAAGCGCCACTCGTAGGTTACATCGGGCTTGGCGTCGCCGTCGCGGTCAACCTTGATGTTGTAGCGGGCCAGTGAGTCGAAGTGGTAGAAGTTCGGCCCGCCGCCCGGCTCCTCGAAGGGAATCCAGGTGGCCGCCAGGGTCACGGTGCTTGGCGCATCGGGGCTGACAAAGGCGTACACGTCCACGTTGTCTACCGTCGGGTCTTTGGAGATCAGCGGCGCTTCGCGGTGGCTAGAAGCGCCCACCGGGGCCGACGACGAGCCGACTAGCACAGTCGCCACAAGCACAAACGGGGTGAGCAGGGCCGCCAGGCGCTGGCGGGTGAACCAGGGGATTCGCATAGACTCGCTCCTTCACTACATAAAAGCCGAACACCAGCTTGTTACTCACCGCTGAGCGTTTAACACACAGTTCCACCGCAGAGACGCAGAGGACACAGAGAATGAACTATGTTCTGATAAGTTCCGCGCCCTTCGCGCCTCCGCGTTGAATATGCTGGTACATCTCGGCGGTGAATGGTGCAGGCAGTGTATGTGGGAGCGTTGTTCACCTGCCAGACCGAAGAGTGTTCACTTTTTGTTCATGCGCGTTCTTTTTCTAGCAGCTGCTTGAGTTGTCGTAGCGCCAGGTCGGACTCGGCCTGCACTTGCCCCTGAAGCAGCAGCGCGGCCTCGGGCGTGAGTGGCCCTGCCACCCGGTAGCGAAAGCGGCGCTCGAAGTGAGTGCCACCCACATGGGGTGTGAGTTGGTAGGCTACCGTGCCGCCACTGCCCCGGCCCACAATCTGCCCCACAATGACCCAACGATGGGGCGGTTCGGCCTCGGTCACCGTCCAGACCGCCGAGCCGCGCCGCCCGGCCACGTCGAACTCCTCCGTCACCTGCTCGCCCACGCCAAGCGGGTGGTCAACTGCGCCACTAACGCCGAGCGAGGAGGGATGCCAGCGGGGCCAGTGGCCCGGCGTGGCTACAAAGGCATACACCTCTTCCAGCGAGCGGTTGATGATGATGTGGGAAATGATGGTTGGCATAGGAAAACGATGAGTGCTAGAACCAAGAACCAAGAACCAAGAACCAAGAACCGAGAACCAAGAACCAAGAACCGAGAACCAAGCCTGCCCTGAGCCAAGCCGAAGGGAACCAAGAACCGAGAACCGAGAACCAACAATGATTTCAACGTCGTAGGGGGGAACCTTGCCTGCCCCCGTCAGGGGGTGTTCGCCCACCATGCAGCGCAAGGTAAAAAGCAACGTCGTAGGGGCGCGGCCTCAGATCCGCCCACAATGTTGAACACTGCAACCATTCTACGCGCAAATTGTGCGCTCTTCCAGGTCAACCATTGCTTGGTTTCTGTTCAGCGCCGCACACCAAAACGCAGAGGCGCAGAGACACAGAGAGGCACAAACAACTCGTAACTCGTAACTCGTAACTCGCTCGTCACTTCGTGTTACAATCACCCATCGGGGACAATGAAGCCCACGCGATAACAGCAACCCGCGACGCCTGGCGTTGCGACACCCATTGGAGGACGATTGTCTGATGAATCGGATATTGGTAACGGAGAAAATTGCTCCCGAAGGGCTGGCCGCCCTCAAGGCCGGGGCCGAGGTTGATGTTCGACTGGATCTGGATAAAGCGGCCCTGCTCGACATGTTGCCGCAATACGATGCGCTGGTAGTGCGCAGCGCCACCAGAGTCACCGCCGAGGTGATTGCGGCGGGCGAGCGGTTGCGGGTGGTGGGCCGGGCGGGCACCGGGGTAGACAATATTGATGTGGAAGCGGCCACCCGGCGGGGCATCATCGTAGTGAATGCCCCTGCCTCCAACAATGTCGCCGTGGCCGAACTGGCGATTGGCCTGCTGCTCGACCTGGCCCGCCAGATTCCCCAGGCCCACGACTCGGTGCAGGCGGGCAAGTGGGAGCGCACCAAATTTATGGGCTGGGAGGTACGCGGCAAAACCCTGGGTCTGGTCGGCTTCGGGCGCATCGGCTCGGAGGTGGCCCGCCGCGCCCGTGGTCTGGAGATGCATGTGTTGACCTACGACCCGGTGGTGTCGTTTGAGCGGGCGGCCCAGTATGGGGTGGAAGTGGTTGGTATGGACGAACTGCTGGCTCGCAGCGATGTGATCTCCATCCATGTGCCGCTGGTGGAAAGTACCCGTAACCTGTTCGACGCCACCCGCCTCAGCCGCATGAAGCGGGGTGCCCACATCATCAACGCCAGCCGGGGCGGCATTGTAGACGAAGATGCCCTGCTCGAAGCGCTCAACAGCGGGCAGATTGGCGGCGCGGCCCTGGACGTGTACAACGTGGAACCGCCCACTGGCAACCGCCTGATTGGTCATCCACGGGTGATCACCACGCCCCACATTGGCGCATCCACCGAAGAAGCCCAGACCCTCACCGGCACCGATGTGGCCGAAGGCGTGCTGGCAGCCCTGCGCGGTGGCACGCCACGCTACGCCGTCAACGCGCCCTTTGTGGCCCCGGAGGAGTGGAGTGTGATTGAACCCTACCTGCGGCTGGGGCGGCAGATCGGGGCGCTCTGCACTCACCTGGTGCGCGAGCCGGTGCGCTGCTACAAGCTGGAATACCGGGGCGAACTGGCGGCGGTGGATACCCACGCCGTGCGGCTGGCCGTGTTGCAGGGCCTCCTCGGCCCCACCGTAGACCAGCGGGTGACGCCGGTGAACGCCCCGCTGATTGCCCAGGAGCGGGGCATACATGTGACGGAGCTTGCAGACCCGGAGGCCGAGAGCTACGCCGGGCTGCTGGTGCTGCGGGCCGAAACTGCGGACGGCGAACGCACCTTCAGTGGCTGCATCATCCGCGACGAGTCGCATATTGTGCAGGCCGACAACTACTGGGTAGACTTTGTGCCGCAGGGGTCGCTGTTCTTCACCTACCACCGCGACCGCCCCGGCATGATCGGGCGGGTGGGCACCATCCTCGGCAGCAACGATGTCAACATTAGCGGCATGTTCGTTGGCCGCCAGGCCCCCCGTGAACAGGCCATGATGGTGCTGACCCTGGACGAACCGGCCCCCGAAGCCGTCCTCGACCTCATTCGGGCCGAGCCGGACATTCAGAAGGCCTTCTGTGTGACGCTGTAGGCGGAGAGAACCGAGAACCAAGAACCAAGAACCGACCGCTGACCGCCGATCAATGATGATGCAACGCCCGTAGGGGCGAACACCAGGTTCGCCCGCAATGCAAATCAACACATGCATGGCCGTAGGGGCGGGGTCTTTGACCCGCCCGCAACGCCCATCAACGAAATCAATGCCTGTAGGGGCGAACACCAGGTTCGCCCGCAATGCTGACCCGCCCCGCAATGAATTACATTGATCCATTGTGGTAGCGACGCCCCGCCGGGGCGTCGCTACCATGCAATACAATGCAATGCATTGCGGCGTCGTTGTGTTTTCACGGTGGGCGGGGCACCAACCATGCGGCCATGCACAACATCGTTGCATCGCCGGAGAGCTGCAACATCTTGCGGCTCTCCGATGCATTGCATGGATAGGCGTTGCGTTCACGGCGGGCGAACACCAGGTTCGCCCCTACAACAATGGAATGGCCTTGCGTCTACATGGCGGTTTTCGTTGTGGGCGGGTCATAGACCGCGCCCCTACGACGTTGGAATGGCATTGTGTTGCACAGTGGGCGGGTCATAGACCGCGTCCCTACACCGTTGCCAGAACGTTGTGTTTACATTGTGGGCTGCTGGCCCCGGTCGTCGGTCTCCCGTCTTCAGTCGGCTCTCGGGGGTTGACCCCGGTCGTCGGTCTCCCGTCTTCAGTCAACTCTCGGCGTCCTCCGCGTCCTCCGTGGTGAAATAAAATGATAATAATTACCACCATTGATGCGCACACAGCAGGCGAACCATTACGAATCATCACCGGCGGGCTGCCGCCGATACCCGGCGACACGATTCTGGCGCGGCGGCGCTACCTGCGCGGCCACCTCGACTACCTGCGCACGGCGCTGATGTGGGAGCCACGGGGCCACGCCGACATGTACGGCGCGATACTCACCCCGCCGGTGACGCCGGGGGCCGATATGGGCGTGATTTTCACCCATAACGAAGGCTACAGCACCATGTGCGGCCACGGCATCATCGCCCTGGCAACGGTGCTGCCCCAGGAGGGCCTGCTGCCGCTGCGCGAACCCGTCACCACGCTGCGCTTTGACACCCCCGCCGGACTCATTACGGCCCATGCCCATGTGGCGGAGGGCAGGGTGCAGCGGGTGGCCTTTGAGAATGTGCCCGCGTTTGTAGTGGCGCTGGATGAAACGGTGGAGGTGCCGGGCCTGGGGCTGGTGCGCTACGATCTGGCCTTTGGCGGCGCGTTCTACGCCTATTGCAAAGCCGAGGAGCTTGGTGTTGGGCTGGCCCGCAGCGATGTGGGGCGGCTGATTGCGGTCGGCACGGCGATTAAACATGCGGTGATGGCGAACCGGCCCATTGTTCACCCCACTGAGCCGGATTTGAGTTTCCTCTACGGCACCATCATCACCGGCCCGGCCCACGGCCCAATCGCCCACAGCCGCAACGTCTGCATTTTCGCCGATGGCGAGGTGGATCGAAGCCCCACGGGCACCGGCGTAAGCGGGCGGTTGGCGCTGGGCTACGCCAGGGGCGAGCTGGCGCTGGAACAGCCCTTTGTGGTGGAGAGCATCACCGACGGCTGCTTCACCGGGCGGGTGTTGCGGGAAACCAGCTTCGGCGGCTTCCCGGCGATCATCCCCGAAGTGGCCGGAGAAGCCTACCTCACCGGTCGCCACCAATTCATCATTGACCCCAACGACCCTCTCCGGGCCGGATTCCTGCTGCGGTAACACTAGCACAAAACGCAGAGACGCAAAGGAACAGAGACGCAGAGGTTTTAAGTCCTCTGCGTCTCTGCGTCTCTGAGGCTCTGCGTTAAAACTGTTTTACCGACTCATCGCTCGCACATGGCGCAGGCTCACCACGGCGTCGTGCTGAGGAATGTACTCAAGCCCCACGTAGCCCTTGTAGCCCTGCTCGCGCAGCAACCAGAAGAGGTGATCGTAATTGATTTCACCCGTGCCCGGCTCGTGGCGGCCCGGCACATCGGCAATGTGGAAATGGCCAATCAGGTCAAGGTTCTGGGTGATGCGCTGGCTCAGGTTGCCCTCGCTGATCTGCTGGTGGTAGACATCGAACAGCAAACGCACGTTGGGCGAGTTGACTTCGCGCACAATCGCAAAGCCCTCGTCCGACGAGGTGAGAAACGAGCCGGGATGGTCAATCGCGTTAAGTGGCTCTAGCAGCAGCGTCACATCGGCGTCGGCGGCCAGCACTGCCGCTTCCCGCAGCCCGGCCACCAGGCTGGCCCGCTGCTCCTCACGGCTCACGCCGGGGAGCGTGGTGCCCGCCAGCACAATCAAGCGCTCGCAGGCCAGGTCGGCGGCTATGGCGCTGTTGCGGGCAATGTCCTTGAGAAAGGCCGGACGCTGGGCCGCGTCCACTAGCGGCTCCTTGCTGCCCAGAAACGCACTCACCTCCAGCCGCAGGGCGTGCTTCAGCGCCAGGGTGATGTTCATGTCCTTGCCCTCGCGGCCCCAGAACTCAAACGCCTCAAACCCCTGGTCATGCACATGCTCCAGGCGCTGCTCAAAAGGCATATTGGTAAAAATGGTTTCCACACAAACCGAAAAACGCAGCGGTGGATAGGTTGTTGTCATGCGTTTGCTCCTTCACGAGAGCTAGAGAATTGCAGATTGCGTAAATTAATGAAGCTTATTTTTGTTCCAACCACCACATGTCACGTCGGCACAATGTATTGCGCATTCCTACTACTGGCGCGATGATAGAGTTTTACTTTTTAATCCGGACACGTGGTGCCGCCCTGGCCACCGAATGAATTCGGCGTCTGGAAGCCGCAAACACGCTGAAGCGTGTTGCCGCGATGGCTGTCTGGATTATGTTGTAAATGTCCATAAGCGTGTTGGTTTAAGACTAGGCTAAAGAATTAAAAGGGAAGAGAACTCTCGAACTCATATTTGGCTCGTTGTTCACGAATGCGTAAATCAGAACCCGTTTCACTATTTTCTGTTTGTACAGGCTCGTCGTCAAGTTCATCCACACGTTCCAACCATCTATTTGTCGTCTGATTGTGGTGGTGCATTTTCTGATTTGCTACGTAATCTATGGCACGTTCAAGTTGCCGTTCACCCAGCGTCAACACGCCGTAGCCACGCTGCCACGCGAAATATTCCAGCTTATCGGCTTGTTGATTAAGCGAGAAGGCACTGGCACCCTTCAGCGATTTTACAACATATGCGACTGCGTGCTTTGGTGGAATAGACACGATCATGTGGAGATGGTCGTTCCATCCATTGATGGCGTACACATGCACACCCAGTTCTCCTGCCTTTGAAGTAAGATAAAGATATAGCTGCCGTTCAATTTCCGGTGTAATGAGCGGAAGTCGGTTCTTTGTTGCCCAGATGAGATGATAGTATGCACGCCAGAATGGCATAGCAGCCTCCCGGAACAACAGGAAAGTTTTACAAGTTAGATAACTCTAAGAAAACACGCTGATGAGCTTTACAAATGAAAACAGACAGCCATTGTATCAACCTGCCTTTGAAGTTTTCAACTTTACCCCGGACAGACTCAGAGTCAACACGCTTGAGCGTGTTTTGGTGACTCAGACGCCGAATTCATTCGGTGGCCAATCCGGTATAGCCCGCGCAGGTGGGCTTCGCAGCTTCAAGCCGCGCCCTTTAGGGCTACGGCGAGCAAATATACCCGTTTAATTTCTTAAAACTCATTAGCGTGTTTTAAGCTTCCAGACGCCGAATTCATTCGGTGGCCAGGGCAGCGCCGCGTGTCCGAATTAAAAAGTAAACCTCCATTAGCGTGTTTTAAGCTTCCAGACGCCGAATTCATTCGGTGGCTGCTGCACAGGATCATGTCCGGTTCATTTTGTAAAAACCCATCAGATGACATACACGACGCAATGAATAAAAATCTGCAATCAGCCAATCTACAATCTGCAATCTACTCAAGCCTTGCTAGCAGCGCCGCCACGGCAGCGGCCAGTTGCGGGTCGTCGCCCCGCTGCCACGCGCCAAGCGGCTGGGCCACGTCAATATCGGGCAGCCGCCCGTTCCCTTCCAGGTCTTCGCCCTCCGGCGTGCTGGTGTAGAAGCGCGGCAGGCGGAAGGAGGCACCATCCAGCAGGCGGGCGCTGGTCGTCCAGATCACCGCGCCCGCCGTGGGCCTGCCCACCACTGTCCCCAGCCCCAGGCGGCGGTAGCTCTCCACAAACATCTCCGTGTTGCTGGCCGAGCGCTCGTTGATCAGCAGCACGGTGGGCTTGTTCAGCACCCGGTTGCCCGACATGTGCCCCGCATCCAGGCGGGTGCGGTCACGAAAGCCGCTCAGCAGCGTGCTTCGGCGCGACAGCACATCGAGCATAAAGGTGGCAATGTGCCCACCGCTATTGTAGCGCACATCCAGCACAATGCCCGCTTTGTGGTGCGCCTCCGCATCCAGATCAACCAGAAACTGCTGATAGGCGCTGTAGCTCATCTCGGCCACATGCACATAGCCCAGCCGGTTCTCGCTCAAGCGTTGCACCAGCGCCGCCCGCTCGGCCACCCATGCCCGGTAGCGCAACGTTTCGTAATCGTCGCTATCCACCGGGCGCACCGCCACTTCCCGCGTTTCGCCCTCTGGCTCGCTGGCCAGCCGCAGACTCACCCGCCGCCCCACCGTGCGCTGCAACAGCCGCTCCAGGCTGGTGGTTGGTGTCAGCGCCACCCCATCCACCGCCAGCAGATACTCGCCCACTTGGGGCGGCGTTTCCGCCAGGGCTGCCGGGCTGTCGGGCAGCACGCCGCTGATGCGCAGCCGCCCCTGTTCCGCCAGTTCGGCCTGGTCAAACAGCAGTCCGGTGTAGCCATCATTGCCGCTCCAGCCGCCGCCGTAGCTCACGCCCATGTGCGAGGCCCGCAGCTCGCCCGCCATCAGGTTCAGCACCGTGTGCAGGTCGTCGTGGGTTCTGGCCCCGGCGGCCAGCGGCGCATAACGCTCGCGAATGGCCAGCCAATCCAGCCCGCGAAAGGCCGGGTCGTAGAACGAGTCCCGCAGCAGCCGCCAGGCCTCACCAAATACCTGCAACTTCTCCTGGTGAAAATCCACCGTCACCTCGCCCCGCACCGGCAGCGTCGCCGGGTCGTTGCCGTTGGGGAACTTGCGAATGGTGATCTGGCCATCATCCAGGTAGAAAAACGTCTTGCCGTCGGGCGCAAATTGCAGCAACCACTTGCTGTTGCCGTTGGCGGTGAGCTGGCGCGGCGGCTGGTCTGCGCGGGGTTCGTCCAGCGGCAGCGACCAGATGTTGGTTTTGCCTGCCACCGTGGCTAGAAACAGCAGGTCTGGGCCTTCGGGGTTAATCGTCTCGGCGCTGGCATTCATTTGAATCGGCGTCAGGAAGCGGAGACGCCGCTCGATGCCCGCAAAGACGATCTCGACATGATCACCATCGCTGCCCTTCGGTTTGGGTTCCGCCGGGGCCGGGGCGGGAGCCGGGGCGTCCCCTGGTTCGGGAGCCAGCGGTGTCTCACGTTCCTCGTCGTTTGCCTCCACGGTATCATTCCTCCCCGCATGCGGGGGGGACAGGGGGGGGCTAGCTAGCAGGCCGACCCGTGTGTCGGCCCCTACGGTTTTCGGTTCTGCCAACTGCCAACTGCCAACGGCTGGCTGGCTTCGGTCTCCGGTCTCCGGTCTCCGGTCAGTCTTTTTCTTCTTCTCCTCAAACAGCCGGTCGAACTCGCGCTCGCGGAAGCGCGGCTGGGGCGGGCGCAGCTCCAGCCGGGCGATCTGCGATTCCTGGCGATACTGGCCAGTGGTGAAGATGAGGAAACGTCCGTCCGGCGACCAGAGCAGGTCTGAGCCTTCAATATGGCTCAAAAAGCTAATCTGGCGCGCTTCCGTCTCGTCCACATGCTGCACATACACGTTGCAGAACGAGCGGCTATCATGTGCCAGAAAGGCTAGCCAGCGGCTGTCGGGCGACCAGGCCAGCCCGCCCACCGCAACAAAAATGCCCTGGGCAAAGGGGCGGCTCTCCCCGCTGCGCATGTTCAGCAGGTGAATGCTGTCCATAGTACGCACATAGGCCAGCGTCGTACCATCGGGTGAGATGCAGGGGCGGTTTTTGGGGGCCTGGTCGCTGGTGAGTCTGGTTTCGCTGCCGCTGCCAAAGTCGTAGCGGTAGAGTTCGTCTTCGCCGTGCCGGTCGGAGATGTAGACCAGGCTGCGGCTGTCGGGCGTCCAGGTCACTGCTCGTTCGCGGGCGGCGGTGTTGGTGATGCGGAACGACGGCCCCTGGCGCTGCTCTTTGTCGGTCTCTTTGTCGGCAAAGTCGGCAAAGACCTCGCCCCGCACCACAAAGGCCACCTTCTTGCCGTCCGGCGAAAGGGCGAATTCGCTCAAGCCCCGGCTCCAGCCCTCCACCCGCACGGGCGTAAACTTGGCGTCGGCCCTGGCGCGAATGGGAATAGGCGCGGACTCGCCGCTTGCCACATCCAGCCGCCAGATCTGGCCGTCGCGCTCAAACACCAGCAGCCCGGCCTGGCGGGCAATCGCGGGCCACAGCAGCCGCCCCACGTTGAAATCGGTCACAGGGTGGGCCGGGCCGCCATCTAGCGGCTGAAACCAGAGATTCTCGCAGCCGCCCGCATCAGAGACGAAGTAGAGACCAGTGCCATCGGGTGC
>JALONX010000827.1 GCA_025454695.1 Chloroflexaceae bacterium | reverse complement strand
TCGGCATCATCCGCTCGCACGACATGGTGCAGTGGCAGCCGGTGGGCGGCGCGTTGGAACCGCTGCCGGGCAACTGGCCCCACTACTGGGCACCCGAAGTGACCTACCACAATGGGCGCTTCTACATGTACTACAGCCTCGGCGATGAGGTGAACATGATGCAGGTGCGGGTGGCCGT
This sequence comes from Chloroflexaceae bacterium, assembly GCA_025454695.1. Taxonomy (GTDB): domain Bacteria; phylum Chloroflexota; class Chloroflexia; order Chloroflexales; family Chloroflexaceae; genus JALONX01. Next base: position 2,976 of record JALONX010000827.1, on the reverse strand, counting down.
GGCTAGCAGCCCCGCCGGGCCGTTTGTGGACAGCGGCCATCGCCTCACCCCGGAGCCATTTGCGATTGATGCCCACGTCTTTATCGCCGCCGACGGCAGCTGGCACCTCTTCTATGCCACCGATTTTTTAGAGCATAGCCACATCGGCACCGGCACCGTGCGCGCCCGCATGGCGAGTCCCTTCACGCTGGCCGAGCCTGCCGTGCCCGTCACCCGCGCCCGCTACGACTGGCAGGTCTACGACCCGCAGCGGGCCAACAAGGGCGGCGTGCGCTGGCACACGGTGGAAGGGCCATTTGTGCTGGAGCGAAAAGGCTTGTTCTACCAGATGTTCAGCGGCGGCAACTGGCAGAACCTGAGCTACGGTGTGAGCTACGCCACCAGCAACCGGATTGACCCGCCCGACGAATGGGCCCAGGTCGCCGACGGCGAGCAGGTGCTGCCCGTCCTCCGCACTATCCCCGACCAACTCATCGGCCCTGGCCACAACTCGGTGGTGCGCGGGCCAGACAACCGCCAGCTTTTCTGCGTCTACCACCACTGGTCGAGCGACGCCAGCGACCGGGTGATGGCGATTGACCGGCAGGACTGGACTGGCGAGCGGCTGCTGGTGTTTGGCCCCAGCACCACACCTCAGCCCGCCCCGCCCCGGCCCGCCCTCGCCGACCACTTCGACGGGCCAGAGCTGGCCCCCCACTGGCGGACGGTCGGCGGCAGCTGGGCAATCGCCAACGGCGCACTGCTGCAAACCAACATTGCCGGCGACGCCAGCGCCACATGCACGTCGGGCGGGAGCCATTTCCTGGCCGAGGTGAGTCTCAAACAAGTTACGAGTGACGAATTACGAGTTACGAGTAAGGAGCGATCGGACATTGCGAATCCTGATTCGTCAATCGTCAAAAGCGCTTCGCGCCGCCCTGACGGGCAACGTCAATCGTCAATCATCAATCGTCAATCGTCAATTGGCTACGGTCTGCGCCTCAGCGACGACCTCCATATTCTGCTGGAACCAACGAGCCAGCGCCTGCGTTGCATGGTGCGGCAGGAAGATGGCGGTTGGCACGAGGAGCTGCGCCCGCTGCCGCCCGATTTCGATTTTAGCGCTTACCACCTGCTGTGGCTAGACTGCAACGGCCAGCGCCTGCTGGTCTCGCTAGACGAACGGACAGCCCAACTTCAGCTGCTGCTGCCCACCACCGCCGAACGGCAACTGGTTCTTTGCACCAGCGGCACAGCGGCGGCCTTTGCAGGCTTCGCCCTGACCCTGGGCTGGGAAGACCTGTTTGATGAGGATGGCCCGGCAGAAGCCTGGGGCTGGCAGGGGGGCGGGGCGGGCTGGCATGTGGCAGCGGGCGAACTCCAGGGCGAGTCGCCCCATGGTGAAGCGCTGCTCACCAGAGGCCCCGCCGTTGAGGATTACGAACTGGTGGTGAGCGCCAGACTCGCTGGCGACGGCGGGAGCTACGGCATCGCCCCGGCCCTCCAGCCCGACGGCAGCGGGCCGCGTCTGAGGCTCGCGCCCCACGCGGGCGGCTGGGCGCTTCACGGGCGCAGCGGCAGCGACGAGGGCGTGTTTCCGCTGCCGCCAGCCTTCAACCCCCAGTTGCACCAGCACTTCCGCTTCCACAAGCATGGCACACAGCTTACCCTCGCCTGGGAGAACCAGATGCTCGGCCAGTTCACCGTTTCTGCCGGGCCAGCCTACGTCGGCCTGCTGGTGGCAAACGGAGCCGCTGCCTTTGACATGGTGCGAGTCGCCGTGGTTGAAGTATGAAGTATGAAGTATGAAGTATGACTCCCAGCCTGTCTGCAATGAGCGTGCTGAGGAGACCGGCACCTCGACGGTGGTCACTTGTGGCGGTTGACCGCCTGAAGGTGCCGATCTCCTTCCAATTCGATGTCGCCCGGAGGAGACCGGCACCTGCACCTACGGGACTCACATCGTTTCACCCACAGGTGCCGGTCTCCTCCCGCCCCAGATATGTTCAACGGAGAACGATACGTACTACGTAGGCGATGATCTCGCCGCTCTGTGCCGTAGAAACGTAACCTCTTGCGCCCCTACAGCACTGGTTTACACGATGGCTGTGTCGCAGTACGCAGTACGCAGTACGCAGTACGCAGTACGCAATACGCAGTACGTAGCGTGAGTCCGTTCTTTGTGCCTCTTTTCAGTTACCATAAAACCCGTCATAGTAAGCAATTCTTTCCTCACACACTCGCCGCCACGTGGTAGCCTGATAGCGTGGGCGACTGTCCCACCACGTGGAAGCACCAGTAATAGATTGTGAATTGCGAATTGTAGATTGGACTACATATCGCCTGATCGCCACCTCCAACCGCCAATCTCTTATCTCCAATCGCTACCAACGAACCGAGGACACGCCCATGTCAATGTTTACAGCTCCACGGGCCAACACCCACCCGCCACCGACGCTGACCCCGGGCGACGATGCCACCACTGCCGACACGGCCCATCGGCTGGCGGCGCTGCTCCGGCCCTACCGTTCACGCCACACCCTCGTGCTGGCCCTCCCGCCCGATGGCCTGGCCCTGGCAAGCACAATCGCGTCCATCCTCAAACTGCCGCTGGATGTGCTGGTGAGCCGCGAATTTGGCGTGCCTGGCCACCCCACCCTGGTTGCTGGTGCGCTCAGCGAAGGCGGCGGACTCTGCTTTAATGCTGCCATGCTACGCATGGCCAACGTCGAGCCGGAAAGCCTCTGGGAAGCTGCCAGCCACACCCGCCACGAAGTGCAACGCCTCTCGGCGGCCTACCGGCGTGTGCAACCGCCGCTCTACCCCAACCGCCACACCGTGCTGCTGGTGGATGGTGGCCTGGGCAGCGGCATGGCCCAACTGGCTGCCATGCAAGCTCTGCGCTATGCCCACGTTCACCATACCATTGTGGCCACGCCCCACGCCACCAGTGCGGCAGCCCAGCTGGTGGCCCGCCGTGCCGAAAGCCTGATGGTT
>JALONX010000105.1 GCA_025454695.1 Chloroflexaceae bacterium | reverse complement strand
AGCGCTTCAGGTAGGTGCGCGCCCATGCCAGGCGATATTCGATTTCGGTTTGGCTACCGCGCTCAGGATCGTGAATGATCTCCAACTGTTCATCAGAAAGACGAACCGACTCAATTACTTTGGTGTTGATCTCTTCGATGGTGCCCGAGCCGCCGAGCGATTTTAAGACGTGAAGCAGAGGGTTCATAAAGGCGTCAGATGACGGGATGTTGGCGACCTTTGGCATAGTTACTCCATAGTCAGGCGCAGTTAGACGCATTGTAATGCTTGATGTTAAGCACGAGTGGGAGGCTGCCGAAGGCTGCACTTCAGCTGTCACCGAGGCATGCGACACAGAATCAGATCAAAATCGCCCCGATCTCGCTCGCCGCACAGCAGCGTCGGGTGTATAGGCTCGTTGGGTAGCAACAAATAGAACTTTGCCACGTTTATTTACACTATATACCGATAAAGCTGCTATTTTAATTTAACGTCAGTTCGAGATAAGGAATGCCCTTTTGCGGCATCTCAGTGCGAAACGAGGCTCAGCAGCAGAGCCAAAAAAGGGCATTTTTCGCAGAAGCCCTTTTTGGGGCCAAATGTTGACGTGCTTCCAAGAGATACAGGCTATTAGGAAGCCAAATCCCCTTTTTTCTTATCCCGAACTGAGGTTAATTTAAGATCCTGACCTATTTTAGAAAAAAAGATCTTGCCAAATGTAACGAGGTGTTGGCAATAGTCGAAAGTGATATTGATCGATGGTCTGCTTTCAGAAACGAAAATGCCTCTTTCATCGAGATACCTATATAAATCTTGTTCTATTTCGATATAATAAGTTTCTCCATTTCTGGTAATTTCTACTGGATTCGTAGTGGACTGATCTACTAATAAACTGAACTCGATACTACCATGTGCAATTTTATTTCTAATCTTAGCTATACTGTTAAGTTCCTTCCAATGTTCATTATCTATAGTATAGTCTTTCGCTTCTTTCAGGAATTTTTTGGCACGATGAATACCTGTTCCGAGATCTTTCCGGTCTTGTATTCTTACTGTGATGGTTAAATCGAGGCGTTCACACAGATGAATAAGCTGGTGCTCAACAAAGGAATACCAACTTACTACAAAACTTGAGTATAGTTGCTTTGGAAAACTGTCTAGTTCCCAAAGGGTATCACTGTAGTAATCATCAAATCTATCCTTTTCTTTATCAGATACATGATTAGCTGCTTCGTCCATTGAGGTTGTAAATTTCTGCACATGTTCTTCAAGTAAGCTGTGAACAGTATTGAGATAATTGTGCATTTGTTCTAATTCCGACTCTATCATCCGAAATGGACTAAACATAGCCTTGCTCTCTTCTATAGTAGCTCTGTGCTTATCAGGAAGTACACTGATCTTACACACGACACCAAAGCCACCATGCGTAATATGCCACCAGTCGCCAACATCGGCCCAACAAAGAGCATTGGTCGCCTAGGGGTGGTCGGGTGCAGCCCGTCAAGCGAGATGATTGTCACGTCGCATCCACTCCCTTCCACGGATTTATCACAGCGACGCCAGTATCAGCAAAGTCATCTTCATTACGAGTAGCAACGGTACACCCATGAGACAAAGCCATTGCTGCGATGAGCGAATCAAGCGCAGCAAGTGGACGTCCGATTTGCGCGAGCCGTCCAGTAAGGCTACCCCAAACAAGACTGACCTCTATATCGAAAGCCAGAATATGGCCTTGAAAGCGCGTGAGTAAATTGTTGGTCAGCCAACTTTGCAAGGTGGTCTTTCGCTCTGAGGTGGGCAGTTTTGTAATTCCCTTTTGTAACTCGCCGATGGTGATGACGCTGAGAAACAGGCTATTGGGGTCTTGGGCGTCAACCCAATCAAGAACCGACTGGTTCGGCTGTTTGGCGATGAGTTCAGAAACAACGTTTGTATCAAGAAGATACTTCATAAATTGATGTCATCGCGAGGTGCGCTAGTGTCGCGGGACAAGTCAAGCTCGGCGTCAATGAGCGGAGCTTGGCGGAAGAAGTCAGATATTTTTCCTTGACCGAGTTGTAATCGCCGATATTCGGCATAAGAAAGAATAACTGCGGTTTCAATACCGCGTTTCGTAATGACCTGTGGCCCACGGCTGACGGCTTCCTCAACAACTTCGCTAAAGCGATTCTTTGCATCTTGCAATTGCCATATTCGTACCATCGTGCTCCTCCTGGCTAGTCTGTCTAGCAATGAGTTTACGCGAATGATGAAGTGTTGTCAAGGAAGCAAAACTGTGTCCGAAGATGGACTCGGCGGGCATGCTTCACCAAAACTCCTTCCATCGAAGGTTGTACCCGTACCCCTCCATTAACACCTAAAACGTGTACCACTGCCCCTATGTACCTTCAATAACTGCCTATGCCCACCGAGGGCCATGGCAACGTCATCTAAGGTCAGGGTTTGGGGATGGTGAAGCGGCCACATTCAACCAGAAACCTGAAGTGAGGCAGCGCTGGAACGACGTTGACACGACCCTGACCGGATGAAATGAGGGAGGGCATTGATGATAACATCTGGATTGAAACCGACAACATTCGCCCTCAGACGCCTTTCGTCAGGGCCTATAGCGGATTGGAGATTGCAGATTGGACTCACGGAGGTGGTCTGCAACCTGGTTGAGCAGAAATATGGACTATTATACGTGCTTCGGGGGAGATGTGAAGGTTGAGAAACAAAGCTTTTTTATGACATAGTAGCATCTGGCAGATGGTGTGTCGTATAATAGTTTTAGGTCTATCACCAAATGCCCGCACGCGACACAATACACGCTGATGTGGTAGCAGCCCTTATCAAAGATGGCTGGACAATTACCCACGACCCCTATCGGCTTATTTTTGGTGACGAGCAAGTGTATATAGACCTGGGCGCGGAACGCCTACTTGCTGCCAAGCGCGGTAATGAATACATTGCAGTTGAGATAAAGTCATTTGGCAGCTCTTCGATAGCTGTACCTTGCTGTACAAACAGAAACAGCTGCCACTGTGTTTTCGCGGACAGCGGTTCAAAAACTCTTCGCGCAACACAACGTGCGTGTTCTGGTGGTTGATGTAACAAACCAGGAGGTCGTCGCATGGAACATGAACCAGAGTATCGCTCCATAATCAAAGAAGTGCTGAACACGCGGGCCAAAGAATCATTTGCTCACGGCCAGATTGATCTGGTGGTGAGCTTTGATGATGAACATGGGCGCTACCTGCTGTTGGCAGTGGGGTGGAATGGCATACGCCGCGTGCATACTGTGCTGGCCCATGTAGACCTAATTGACGACAAAGTCTGGCTTGAAACCTACAGCACCGCTCCACCCGGTATTGCCGAGGCGTTGGTGGCAGCGGGTGTTCCCCACACCCAGATTGTGCTGGCATTTCATCACTCCAACATTCGCCCCAATACCGCCTTCGCCGTAGCTTGACAACCAGAACGGGTAGCGCGAGTCGCCTCCGCGCTGCCCGTTTCCCAAACCGTCCTTCGCTGAGCCATGTTACTCCAGCGTCGCCATGGCTAGCCCGTGATCGCTGTTGCCCCGGCCCGTACCTCGAAGATGCGTTGTCACCCCGCCATCAGTCCATCACAAGCCAGCCCCACGGGCTTTTGTGCTAGAATGAGCCGCCGTTCTGATTGCAGATTGCAGATTGCAGATTAACCAGAATGAAGGGTTAAGGGTTAAGGGTTAGGGATTACACGTTACGCATCACGCATCACGTTTCACGTTTCACGGAAGACTCAGCACTCAGCACTCAGCACTTTCATGGTCTCACGACGACTTTTACTTGTTGCGACAATCTTCTGTTTGCTGGTGGGGGCGCTGGGCGTGGCGCTGTTTGTGCAGCAGCGGGTGGGCGAGTGCCGGGCGGTGCCGCTGCTGGCGGAAAACCTGCTGCCCAATGCCGATTTGAGCCAGCCCGGCGAGAACCCGCGCATGCCGCAGGGCTGGCGCGGGCGGGCCGGCGGGGTGGAGTTGGGCCAGTTCGCCATTGACGGCGACCGCCGCTCCATGCAACTGCTCGGCATTGCCAACTATGTGCAGACGCCAGCGATTGCGGTGCAGGCGGGCCGCTCCTACTGCTTCAGCGGCTTTGCCATTACTGACAACGACAAAGGCTCCACCACGCGCCTGCGCCTCAGCTTTGATTGGCGCGACGACGCGAACCAGCCCCTGGGCGAAGCCGCCACCCCATGGCAGCCGGTGAGTCTCTGGCGCGAGGGCGATGCGGGCGCGGCCTGGGCACCAGTCAACGGCGCGTTTGTTGCCCCGCCGGGTGCAACTTCGCTGCTGGTGCGCCTCAGCCCCTCCTCGGATGATCGCATCTACCTCGATGGCATGGCGGTGCGGGCGGGCGGGAATCCGGTAGAAACGGCATATATGCCGTCCCTACCACCGAACATGCCAACCCTGGAACCATGGCCAGACGGCAACCGGGCCGCCGTCGCCTTCACCTTTGACTGGGAAACCACGATGGCCGGGCTAATCCATTCGCGCTCGGCAGGCGACCCCAACAGCGACGGCGACCCCGTGCAGCGGGGGCTGCGCATGCGCGAGGGCGTCACCACCACGCTGGAGATTTTTCGGCCCCACGGCATCCGCGCTACCTACTACGCCGCTGGCTACAACTTTTTATTGGACAACCTGGCGGGCCGCCGCTTTATGGGCGACCCGGTGTTCGCCTGGGCCAACACCACCAACCGCTGGAACACAGACCGCTGGACGACCACGCCCTGGTTCGCCGACGACCCCTACGGCAGCTACAAAACCGACCCGGCCTGGTATTTCGGCGATCTGATTCCGATCTTGCAGCGGGAACGGCAGGATATTCAAAGCCACACCTTCAGCCACTTCTATGGTGGTTTTGTGAACGCCCAGGAGTGGCAAAGTGACATTGCCGCATGGAACGAGGTGGCCGCCGAGCGGGGCGTGCCGCCGCTGCGCTCAATCGCCTTTCCCTGGAGCAGCAGCGGCGGCATGAGCGACGCCAGCTGGGAGGTGTTGGCCGCTGCGGGGGTTCGTTCCGTCACCCGGTTGAGCGACCAGAGCCAGTACAACTTTTTCGAGCGCGACGCCAACGGGATTGTGAACGAGCCGCACTGCCGCCCGCTGCCGGGCCACGAGCAGATTCTGGCCTGCCCCGATTTTTATCTCACCGTGGCCAGCGCCGAGCGGGCGATTGCGCAGGTGCAGCGGGCACAGGCCGTTGGTGGTATGATTGACCTCTGGGCGCACACCGAGGAGGTGGTGACGCCGGAGCAGATCGCCGCATGGACGCGGGTGGTGGATTTTGTGGCGGGCCAGCCCGACATCTGGGTTGCGCCCCTGCCGGAACTGGCCGACTGGCAGGCTGCCCTCAGCCAGGTTCGGATCGAGCAGGTCGAAGCGGCAGCGCCAGACACAGGCCAGCCGACCCGCTTCACGCTGGTGAATGGCAGCAACCGCACGCTGGAGGGTGTGACGCTGCGGCTGCCCTTCGCCGTGACGCGGCTGGTGCTCAACGGCGATGAACTTTCGCCCGCCAACCTGCCCCTGGTTGACCCGCAACGGCTGCGGCTCACGCTGCAAGCGGGCGAACGGCTGGAGGTGCAGGTGTGGCCGTGATGAGTGACGAGTATTGACCGGAGACGGAAGACCGGAGACCGGGGCCGGGCGATTGACGATTGACGTGAATCGAGAGCGCAGGCAGCTTGTATTCACGAAGGTTTATCGTCATCTTGTCATCTTGTCATCTTGTCACCCAGTCATCTTGTCGTCTCTGTGTCTCTGCGTCTCTGCGTTAAACTGCTTTGTGTGACTGATACATGGCACTGAAACAGGCCCGGACAGGTGAGTTGAGCCAGGAAAAGCGTCCGCTCTGGGAGCGGGGTTTTGGGCTGCTCAACGCGCAAATCTCGCTGCTGAAACTCTACCAGTGGCTCTGGCTACTCATCTGCATGATAGGAGCGCTGGCGGTGGCCCTGCCGCGCCTGCTGACCCAGCCGCTGGTCTACCGAGCCGGGGCCGAGGTACGGCTGGACATTCAGAATCGCTACGCGGAACTCTACACCAATGGTCAGCCCGACCACGACTTCGCCGATGTGCAGTACATCGCCCTGGAACTGCTGCGGGCCAGGCTGCCGGAGTTTGGTGCGCCCACGCTGAGCGCGCGCTTTGTGCCCAACGCCGATGGCAGCATTGCCGTGATTGCCGATGGCCCTACCGCCGTGCGTGCCCAGGAACTGGCCGACGAATCCGCCGAAACGCTGGCTCGTAGCGTTCGGGCGGCGGGCGGGCGGGAAATCATGCGCCGCCTGCTGGGCTGGGAGCAGGACGTGGCCTTGCTCGGCAATCCCCCGGCGACGCCGTTTCAAAACGACCTGCGCCAGATCATCCGCACCTCGGCCTTTCCGCTCAACCGGGCCGTCTCGCCCAACCCCGAGTCGTTTACGGTAGAACAGCTTTCGCCGGAAGACCTGAGCGACCTGGCCCGCGCCCTGGAGGTGCGGATGGAGCAGCTGCGCTTTAGCGACATTCCCACCGTGGAACGACAGCTTGCCGGGGCCAGCGGCCCAACCCTGGAGCGCTTGCAGGCCGAGCAGCGCCGCCTTCGCGAAGGACAGCGGGCACTAGGCGATGCGCTCGATTACCTCTACAACCAGCGCAACAGTGTGTTTGCCCCCGACGCGCCCACGGCGGCCTACCGCAGCCTGCGGGCCAGCCTGCCCGCCGCCGCCGAACCACGCCGCATCCCCGAACTGACGCTGCTGGCGATTCTGCTGGGCCTGGCCTTTGGCGCAGCATGCGTCGCCGTGGATCGCTCGGCGGGGGTGCTGGCCAAACTGCGCGAACTCTGGGCCTACCGCGAACTTATCCGCAACCTGGTGCTACGCGATTTGCGTGCCCGCTACAAGGGCAGCGCCCTGGGCTACCTCTGGACACAGCTGGCTCCGCTGCTGCTGATGACGGTGTTCTGGTTTGTCTTCAGCTTTTTTATGGACACCAGCATCGCCATGTTCCCAATCTTTCTGATTGTGGCGCTGCTGGCCTGGAACTTCTGCGCCGAGGCGGTGACGGGCGGCACCCGCAGCGTGATTGATAACGCCAACCTGATCAAGAAGGTTTTCTTTCCCCGCGAGGTACTGCCGCTGGTGGCGGTTTTTTCGAGCCTGCTGAACTACCTGCTCTCGCTGCCGATGATGTTTTTGCTGATGGCGGTGGTGCAATGGTTCTACGGGCCGCTGCGCGAAACGGGGCACATAGTCAACTTCTCGTGGACATTTGCCTACCTGCCGGTGCTGATTGTTATTCAGACTATGTTTCTGGCCGGGGTGGCGCTGTTTCTGGCGGCGCTGGCGGTCTTCTTCCGCGACGCCATTCACCTGATCGGCATTCTGGTGCAGTTCTGGTTTTTCCTCACCCCGGTCGTCTATTCCTTCAGCAATGTGAACGACGTGACCGCCCGCATCATCCGCTGGCTCAACCCCATGGCCTCGCTGATCGAGTTTTACCGCGAAACGCTCTACGGTAATGCGGTGGTGGTGGGGCTGGTGCCCACGCCGGGCCTGCCCGCCCTCACCAGCGTACTGCGCGTCTTTCTCACCGCCCTGGCCGTGCTGGCCCTGGGCTACTGGTTCTTCCAGCGCAACAGCGGCAGGTTTGGCGAGGAGATTTAAGGAGGTTGCCCATGGGTATGCCCCCGTGTCGTGCGCTGGCGCTATTTGTTGGCGGGCCAAAAACCCTGACGGACTCACGGGGCGAATGGTGCTCCTCTATCGCCCGCGAGCGGGTTGATGCCCCAGTGCAGCTCGAAATGCGGGGCTTTGTGGGCGACCAGGCCACCCAGTCCTACCACGGTTCGCCTGAACTGGCCGTATGTCTGCATGCCCAGAGCCACTACGATTTCTGGAACGCCACGCTGGGCATGCGGCTACAGCCCGGTGCCGTTGGCGAGAATATTACCCTTGCCACATGGGACGACAGCACGGTGTGTGTGGGCGACGTGCTGCGCATTGGAACGGCCCGCATCCAGATCAGCGGCCCGCGCACGCCATGTGAAAACCAGGCCCGTTTTATTGGCCGTGCCGATTGGGTCAAGCTCACTATTCAGCACCTGCGCACCGGCATGTACGCCCGTGTGTTGGAACCAGGCATGCTTCAGGCTGGTGATCCAATCATTCTCGAAGCACGCCCGCATGAAGGGCTAACGGTCTTTGACCTCAACGCCTGCTATTACCACACCTACAACCCGGAACTTGCCGAACGTTTTCTGGCCGCTGAGGAATTACATGCGTGGTGGAAACAACGCCTGCGAGAGAAGACATGAGAACTAACCGCCGCAAACAATCAGAGTTCTAGTGCAGCAGCGGTAGGTGTGGCAAGGAGATGTGAAGGGAGCTAGGCCCCGTCCAAAGGCTTGAGCCGCCGTTCGATCTCGGCAAGCGGTATTCGCCCCGCTTCTTTACGCCGCTTCCCAAGAAAATTCATAAATTTCTGACTCTTGCTGAGTTCCGCCACTTCCCGCTCAAACTCATCGGCGGCTTCAAGAACGTATTCCTGGCCTTCAGCGGTCACAATTAACACCGGCTGCGTCTGCGCTGCACGGAGGAGGTCTTCGAGTGTTATCTTCTGTTGTTCAAGGTGGATTGTAACCATATTTTTGCTTGTTTTCAGTCCTGAACCAACGCTTGCCTGAGTCACTGCACTGCAATGCCAGATCGGTCAGCTGCCGCAGCATCGGGTTTGCGGCAACAGCACGCCCAGCTCGCGGCAGCTGACCGGTCTTTTCAACGACTACAATGCATTATATCAAACCGGCTATGGATACGAATTGTAGGCTATTGCAGCCAGCGTGACAAGTCATACCACATTGCACCATTCCACCCCTCCGTTTACAATGGCTCTGCTGTGTTAACATCCGACTCTCCGCGCTCTCCGCGTGCTTCGCGGTGAAATGACACATATGACAATTGTCGGTATTATCGCTAACCCCGCTTCTGGCAAAGACATTCGCCGCCTGGTGGCCCACGGCTCGGTCTTCGACAACGAAGAGAAGGTCAACATTGTGCGCCGGGTGCTCTGTGGGCTAGACGCCATGGGGGTGGAGCGGGTGCTGTGCATGCCCGAATCCTATGGCATTGGGCTGCGGGCCATGAACGCGGTGCAACTAAAGCTCAGCGTGCGGCTGCTGGAGATGCCGCTGAGCTACCGCCAGGAGGACTCGCAGCGGGCGGCGGCGCTGCTGGCCGAGATCGGGGCGGGCTGCATTGTCACCCTTGGTGGCGACGGCACCAACCGCATGGTGGCGAAGGGCTGCGGTGACGTGCCACTGATGCCCATCTCCACCGGCACCAACAATGTCTTCCCGCTGATGATTGAAGGCACGATTGCCGGGCTGGCGGCGGGGCTGGTGGCGGTGGGCCTGGCCAGCGGCGCGGTGGGCCAGGTGCCCCGCATCGAGATTTTCCGCGAAGGCAACACGGGCGACGAGGCCGATGACATTGCTCTGGTAGATGCAGTGGTCTACGCCGAGCGCTTCGTCGCCTCGCGGGCGGTGTGGGACGCCGCCAAAATTCGGGAACTGGTGCTGACGCGGGCCGAACCGGGCAACATTGGCCTATCAGCGATTGGCGGGCACCTGGTGGGCAACGGGCTGCCAGCGGGTCACGGCCTTTTTGTGCGGGCGGGCCTGGGCGAGCGCTTTGTGCATGCACCCATCGCCCCTGGCCTGGTGCGCCCGGTCGCCGTGGCCGAGCATCGCCCGCTGGCCCCTGGCGACGAGGTGACGATCCGCCACGACCAGCCCACCGTGCTGGCGCTGGACGGCGAGCGCGAGCTTGAGCTACGGTCGGGTAGCACCCTGCGGCTGCGGCTCAGCCCCCACGGCCCCCACGTCGTAGACCCACGGGCAGCCATTGCGCTGGCAGCGGCAGCGGGACGCTTTCTGAGTTAGCCACAGCAGACACGGAAGAGACTCTCACAAAGGCACAAAGGCACGAAGGGAAGGAAACACAGCCAGACGTATGGTGTCACCTATCTTTGCGAGCTTTGCGTCTTTGCGAGAGCTAAAAAAGCTTGTTACGGCTTTCACCCACGCATTGTTAATAATTCTGTCATCTAAGTTTTGACATTTTATACTTGACAGTGAACGCCTTACGCAGTAAGATTGAGCTATCCGTAATCGTGCTGCGTTTTTATCTAGAAGAGGCGTTTCCATGTTTCGCACGTCGTTTCTTCGGCCTGGCGTTGCTTTGCTGTGCGTGCTGGCGTTGCTGGTTGGCGTAGTTCCGGTGAGTCCGGCGGCGGCAGCGAGCCGCAAGTTGAGTGAGGTTACCGCCCCTGGTGGGCGTGTGTTGAATACACAAATAAGCCCAAATGGTGCGTATTTTGTTTATCAGGCAAGTTATGAGGATAACGAAAACGAGCCAAATATACCCGGCGGCAACGAACTCCTAAACCTGTACGCGGTACCGCTTGGGGGTGGTACAGTAGTGCAGTTAAATGCACCTATAGTCAATCAATACGAGGATGTGGGATCGTTTGCCATCACGCCAGATAGTACCAGGGTTATTTTTAGTACGAATCGTTCAGTAGGTGAACGACCAATTACAGCGCTATTCAGTGTTTCAATCACAGGTGGTACGCCAGTTCGGCTCGACCCAACGACCAATCCTTTCCGTAATCCGCCAGGGGACAACAATGGCACCCGAAGTGAACCTTTTACATTTAAGGTTACGCCAGATAGTAGTCGCGTTGTTTTCCGGGCCGATCTTGATGTGCAGAACCGCCCCGAACTTTACAGCGTGCCAGTGGCAGGCGGTGCGGCAGCAGTGAAGCTTAGCCCCGCCCAAACCAACCTGGAAACAAATCGGGCGGGTGGTTTTGTTTTTAGCTCAGATGGCTCGCAGGTTCTATTTGCATGGAGCAACGGGCAAATCTACCGCATCCCACCAACGGGCGGCACCCCAACCAGCCTGACACCGTCAGTAATATTTCCTTCTTTCGTTAATGCTTCTGCTGTCAGTAGTACTGGCTACGTTATCTATGGTACAGGCACCTCGTCCTCTCAAGACCAGGAGTTGTATAGTATTCCGTTGACTGGTGGGAGTGCGACGCTCCTGAATAGCACCTTCGGAGGGGGCTTTAGCTTTTTACCAGAGCCTCTGCTCGTCTCCGCTGACGGAAGTCGCGTCATCTACCAGACGACGACGGGCCTAGCCAGCAGCCCCGTGGCGGGTGGCAGTGCGGCAACGCTGGCGACCTTCAGTGCTTCGCAATCGCTCTATGGGGTGAAGGTTGGTGGTGGCCGCGTGGTGTATGCCTTCAGAGACACCGGCCCAGCTGGAACTGTTATCTCCATTGCTAGTGTGCCTGTGGCGGGCGGCAGCACCGCAACGCTGGCCAGCGGCCTGGCAGACGATTTTTTCCAGTATGACATTGTTGGCAATGGGACGCAGGTTGCCTATGTTGGGCGCACAGCCCCCGAAACACGAAACGGCCTGTTCGTAGTACCAACTACTGGTGGAGTCGTCACGACGCTGGATGATCCGTCCGTTACAAGCCACGCCACGCGCTACATCGAGAGCAGCCCCACTGCCAATCGGGTAGCCTACGTTGTACGGGCCGCGAATGGAATTGAGGAGTTGTACAGCACGCCACTGGC
>JALONX010000826.1 GCA_025454695.1 Chloroflexaceae bacterium | reverse complement strand
GGCTTCACCCGGCACAGCTCAAAGGTGTAGGCAAACGTGTCAATCCACTTCCACTCGATGCGGTCGCGTAGCATAGCTCAACTCTCCCTACTGCGTACTGCGAATGACCGGAGACCGAAGACCGAAGACCGAAGACCGGGGCCAGAGTAGAGGTGTGGGAGCTGTGGGATCTGTGGGCGTTGTAGACACACCCAATTCCTCTGCGCCTCTGTGTCTCTGCGCCTCTGCGTTTTTGTGCCTTCGGTCATCTTGTCAGTGTCAATTCCACCCGTCCCAGCGGCCCGAAATCGGCGCTGACGCTGCTGCCAGCGCTGGCCTCAATCGCGCCGATAAAGTCGCCGGTGGCGATGAACTGCCCGGCCCGTAGCGGGTCGCCCCGGTGTGCCCGGTCGTTGGCCAGCCATGCCAGGGCAGCGAAGGGGTTAAAGTCAGCCCCGGCCATGCTGCCCACCAGCGCTGCCCCGTCGCCATGGCGGAACTGCACGCTGATCGCGCCCAGGTCGAGTTTTTGCCACTCCGCCGTTAACTGGCCCAGCACCATGCCGATGTTGAAACCGTTGTCGGCGATGATGCATAGCCCGCCCAGGCCAAACGGGTCGCTGTAGCTGGCCCAGTTCAGTTCCAGCGACGGGGCCACCCCATCCACCACGGCGGCAATGCTGCGCTCGTCGAAGCGTTCGTCAACCCTCAGGTCGCGGGCGATGCGCAGGGCAAACTCGGCCCCGATGGTCAGGGTGCGGGGGCCAACCGCCATGTGGCCCGGGCTACAGTGCAGCGTCGGCCCGAAGACACGCCCGGCAAACGGCTCGCTTAGTCGCAGCGCTGCCTGGCCCCGGCCATTGGCCGCGCCAATTTTCCAGCCCACCACTGGCTGCCCGTTCTGCGCCGCCAGTTCATCGGCCAGGGCATAGGCCTCGTCCGGCGTCTGGGGCCGGGCCGCAGGCGGCAGGTTGTCAATCACCGTGCCGCTGCGGTGGGCGGTTTGAAGGATGTGGGTGAGAGTATGCGTCATGGTTTCAAAGGAAATAAGGGAAATATTCTTGCGCTAATTTCCCTCATTGCCCTTATTTCCCTGGCTATTTTGGCGAAACGGCAGCATACTGCTTCACCGGCTGCCAGACAAAGCGATCACCAACTTTTTCCACTTTAAAGATCCACTGGTCGTGGGTCAGCACGCGGCCCTCGCCGACGGAAACTGTGCCAGCCGGGTGGGCCATGTCCTTGATGCCTGTGAGCGCCGCAGTGATTTTGTCGCGGCTAGGGTCGCCGTTGGTGGCCTGCAGGGCCTGGAGGTAGAGCCGTGCGCCCAGGTAGGCGACCTGGGTGGCCGCACCGGGCCGCATGTTGAAGGCCGCCTGGTACTGCTCCACAAAGGTCTTGTTAGCGGGCGTGTCAATCTGGGGGCTGTAGTAGGATGAGCCGTACATGCCCACGGCTGCATCACCCATCTGCTGCAACAGCGGCTCTTCCTGGGGCGCGTTGGAGATGAAGATGACCGGCTGCTTCAGGCCCAGCTGCTGATACTGGCGCACAAACGACAGGTCGGAAGGCGCGGTGAGAAAGACCGCCAGCAGGTCGGCGCTAGTCACGCCTTCCAGAAAGGGCGCAACGTCGGCGGTGCCCAGGGGAATGGCCTTTTCGGCCACCACTTCGCCGCCCTTGCCGGTGAAGGCCTCCTTGAAGCCGTCGCGCAGCGTCTGGCCGAAGAGATAATCCATGTAAAGGATGGCCGCCTTGCGTGCGCCAAGCTCTTCGTAGGCGAAGAGGCCGGTGGGGTAGGCGTCGCCCTTGCCGGAGCCGGGGAAGAAGGTGTGGTCGCTGGTGGGCCTGCCGCTGGCACCCAGGCCGATGTGGGGCACGCCGCTCTGGGCAGCATAGGCTCCAACGGCGGCAGCGGTGTGGGCGAGCTGGGGGCCAATCAGCGCTGCCACCTGATCCTGCTCCACCAGCTTGCGGGCTTTGGCAACCGCAGTCTGGGGGTTGTCGGTCTCGTCCTCAAACAGCAGGGTGATTTGTCGCCCGTTGATCTGGCCGCCAACCTCGTTCACCGCCGTTTTGATGCCCTGCTCGATGCTTTTGCCCGCCGCAGCGGCCACGCCAGTGTAGGGCAAAATCACACCAATTTTAATCTCTTCGCCGGAAGCCGCACTGCCCTGGGGCGCATTGCCCTGGGGCGCGGAAGTCTGGGGGGCCGCCGCCCCACATGCCGCCAGCACCACCGACATAACAACCAGCAACAACCCAAGGTGGAAACCACGCCGTTTCATCTGCTTCTCCTTTTATCTGCCACCAACAAGTTTCTGCCACAGAGAACACAGAGGACACAGAGATGCTCTTGATAGGTTTGGAACGATGTTCACATTAGCTCAGGCAATCGCAGCATTACCTTGTATGTAGTTCTTTTCGTTTAAAGTGGCCGCCTTTGTGTTCTCTGTGTCCTCTGTGGCAGAAAAGCGCTCAGGTTCTTCGATATGCTGCGCGGCCCACGAAGAATTCGTTGTCGTCTTCCCGTGGGGCAATGCCGATGGCGCGGAGGGCGTTGCGGGCGTCCTCCATGTCGTGCTGATACATACGCATCACCGGCTGGCGGGTGTAGCCGCCGTTGCCGCCCACCAGCCACTGGTAATACTTCTGCTGCGGCCAGTGATAGGTGCCGATGGCCTGGGTCGGCATAAACTGCTTTTCAAAGGTCATTCGCACCGGCGTGAGTCGCCAGTAAATCTCCATCGCCTGGTCGGTTTCGCCCTGCAACAGCAGCGTAAAGTAGTCCACCAGGTAGGGCTTCTCGGGCGATTGGAACAGTTCATACGCGCCTGGCCCCATCCACTGCTGCTTGTACGTATTCACCAGCAGCGGAACCCAGCGTTCCCAGGGGCAGTTCACCGGCACGGCCTGGCCAATGCGCCGGAAGCACTCGAAGATAAAGCCCGGCTCCAGCAGCGCCAGCTCAACGGCGACGACATTTTCAATTTCAACCATGCGCTCCAGCAGTTCCAGCGGGAAGCCAGAAGGGTGGAAGCGCCCGAAGTTGTATTTGTGGCTGGGGTAGACCACCAGCGGCAGCGCGGTGGCTTCACACATCTGGCGGGTGGCTCGCAGCACCTCGTCGGGCGAGGCGGGGTAGTAGGCGGGCGGGTAGCCGATCAGGGCCATGTCGCAGCCCACCTTTTCGG
>JALONX010000104.1 GCA_025454695.1 Chloroflexaceae bacterium | reverse complement strand
AATTGAGAGTTGAGAATAGCGAATGGAGAATGAATGGCGATCGGAGGTACTGTTCGGGACAGGGCCTCTTCTTGGTTCTCTCAATTCTCAATGCTCATTGCATCGTTCGGAGATGAGACGAGGGCATGCAGCCTGAGGTTGCAGAACTATAGCTATGCCAGTTCTAATTGATGGACACAACGTCATTGGCCAGCTGCCGAACATCAAGCTGAGTGATGCTGATGATGAGGCCCAGCTGGTGATGCTGCTACGGCGCTACGCCCTGCGCAAGCGGGGGCGGCGGGTGGTGGTGGTCTTCGACCGGGGCGTGTATGGGCACCCGGACAACCTCAACGGCTACGGGGTGGAAGCGGTGTTTGTGCGCCCGCCGCAAAATGCCGACGGCGAGCTGATCAAGCGTATTCGTGGGGTGAAGCGGCGCGACGAGTGGCTGGTGGTCACCTCGGATCGGGCGGTGGCGGGCGAGGCCCGGGCGCATGGCATTCCTGTGGTTTCAGCCCAGGAATTCGCCCGCCGCCTGCTGGCGCTGCATGCGCCCGCCCCCACCCTGCGCGACAAGCGCAACGATAAGCCGCTTAGCAAACAGGAGATTGAGGATTGGCTGCGAATTTTTGGCGTTGAAGACGACGAGGACGAAGAGTGATCAGCGTCCAGAAACGCAGAAACGCAGAAACGCAGAGGCGCAGAGCAGTTGGCAGTTTGCAGGAACAATTTGCAGTCGTTGGTTATTAATTCGATTGCGACAACTGCCAACTGCGCACTGCCTACGGCTCTCGTAGCTACGGTCGTGCTTCCAACGTCAAAGCAAGTTCCTGTTCGGCCCCATCCCGCAGCACCGTAAGCGTGACGGTGTCGCCCACGGCGGTTTCGCTTTCCAGGTAGCCAATCAGGTCGTCGCTGGTGCGCACCACCTGGCCGTTAATCTTCAGAATAATGTCGCCGCCCAGCCGCACTGGCAACCCGTCAAACTCTTCCTGGCGCGTGCTTCCGCGCAGGTCGGCCTTCTGGGCCGGGCTGCCCGCTACCACTTCCTGCACCAGCACGCCCTGGTCTGTGCCCAGGTTAAAGCGCTCGTTTAATAGGGCTGTTACCGCTGACATGCGAATGCCAAGCCAGGGGTGGCGGTAGCGCCCGTCCTGAATCAAGGCGGGCACAATCCGCCGCACGCTGTTGGACGGCACAGCATAGCCCACGCCCTCAAAGTTGCGGCTGCCCGCGCTCACCGCAATCGCGGTGTTTACGCCAATCACCTCGCCGCGTGCATTCAGCAGCGGCCCGCCCGAGTTGCCAGGGTTGATTGCCGCATCGGTCTGGATGATATTGGGAATGCTAAAGCGGTTGCCGCCGCTGCGAGCTGGCCCGCTTAAGCTGCGGCCCAGTCCACTCACCACGCCCACCGTCAGCGTGTTCTGTTCGCCAAAGGGGTTGCCAATCGCAATCGCCGTCTGGCCCACCGCCACCTGCTTGGAATCGGCTAGCGGCAGCGGGGCTACGCCCGGCGGCAACTCGTCCACCTTCAGTACGGCCAGGTCGCTATCGGGGTCGTTGCCGACCACCCGTGCCAGCACCGTGCTATTGTCGAAAAAGGTGACCTGCACCTGCTGCGCCCCTTCAACCACATGGTTGTTGGTGACGATATGACCCTGGTCGTCAATCAGAAAGCCAGAGCCTTGCGACAGCGGCACATCTGGCACGTTGGGCAACTGGGGGTGGTTCTCGGGCAGGGCCGAATCGGCGGAACCGACCACATCCAGACTCACCACCGCCGGGCTGGCCCGCCGGTAGAGTTCCACCAGTAGAGCTTCCTGGCCACTCACTGCGTTGCTGAGCGCGGGGGCCAGGGTGGGTTGGGGCGGTAGGGTGGGCAGCGGGGCCGCCGTGGGGCGGGGCTGGCTGCTCGTGGGCGCAAGGGCTGCCGTCGGCACGCTGGCCTGGCCAGCTGCCGTTGTGGGGGCAAGGGTCGGTCTGGGGGCAAGCCAGTCGCCCACCACGGGCAACTGGTTGATGCTGCACGCGCTCAGGGCGAGCGTAAGCAGCAGGAGCAAGGGCAAACGGCGGATCATAGCGGCTACCTTCAACCCGCGTTCGTGCCGAACACGGGGTGTAATGCGGTTTCTCCTGCTATTGTACCGTACTGAGGGGTGCTGTGGAAAGAGCAGTTATGGGCACGATGGGGCTACATCAATGTCCACCTGCGGCGGGAGTTCGCGGGTAGCACGCCAATGCTGTTGACGTGGCCCTAATCGGCACGACAGAGCCGACACAAAACACCCACGGATGGGGAAGCGTATAAACTTTCCCACCCGCATATCCAAATCTCTAATCTCAAAGGGCTGTGCTTTACAACCGGCGCACGTCGCGCCAGATGCGCGGGAGCATGAAGAATTTTTCGCGCAGCGGCACAAAAGCCCGGCGGTTGTGGGAATCGTAATTGTTGGCTTCGATCTTGTCGAGGATGCCCCGGTAGACCCGCGCCGCCGCGCCAATGGCCAGCCGCCCGTCGGTGGAAAGCAGCGCAATACCGGGCCAGCTTTCCTCATACAAGGTGCGGGTGCGAGCAATCTCAAAACGCATCAGGGCCACAAAACGCTCATCATGCACGCCATCGAGAATATCCTGGGCCGTGAGTCCAAAGCGTTCCAGGTCTTCCTGCGGCAGGTAGACGCGACCCCGGCGGGCGTCTTCGCCCACATCGCGCAGAATGTTCGTCATTTGCAGGGCCACGCCAAGTTTGATGGCGTAAGGTTCGGCCTGGGGCTGGTGCCCAATAATGCCCATGCTCAACAGCCCCACCACTGAGGCTACCCGGTAGCAGTAGAGCCACAGGTCGGCAAAAGTGGTGTAGCGGTGAATGGTTAAATCCATGGCTACGCCAGCCAGCAGTTCTGCCGTTAGTTCCGGGGCCAGGTTGTAGGTGTGGCAGGTGTCATACCAGGCCAGCAGCACGGGGTTGTCGCCAGGGGGCTGGGGCGCGCGCACCAGCCGCACCCAGGCCGCCAGTTCGTGGGCCGGGTCGTGCTCGGCCATGTCCACCGTGTCATCGCTGGTGCGGCAAAAGGCATACAGCGCACGCACAGCCTGGCGCTTGGCGGGGGGCAACAGTTGTGAACTAAAGAAAAAACTTTTGGAATGCTGGCGAATCATCGCGTGGCAGGATCGGTAGGCGTCGGGTAACGAAATTTGTCGTTCAGGGGGTGGTTCGTGGGGAACGCCGACGCGGGGCGAGCGTTCAGCAAGGTGAAAAAGTAGCGCCAGCTGCTCCTCGGCTGGCAACGGTTTTACATAATCGCCGCCAACGTGCAATGGTAGCGCGTGTGGGTGGAGTGGTTTTAAAAGCACACATTGCTCCTTAATCTGCAACCCCAGAACACCAGAATAGCAAAACGGTGTCGTTCTTCTTCTACGCCAGAGGGGCACTGTGGGCGAACAAACAGGGTTCTAGCCCACCCACATGCGGTGTTATCGTCGTTTTTTCAGCAGGTGCAAAAAGAAATTGGGGGCTGCGGACGGGAAGAGGAAATGTGGCAGCCGATGCCAGCGTTTTCAGGCAGAGAAACGGCCTACAGGGAAATGAAATACTGCAAACATTCCTCTGTGAAACCTGGTCTTCATTACTTCTATGTGCATAATAGAACGGTTTATGAATCTGCGCAAGGTGGAAAACCCCTCTGTTTACACGTTACGTGGTAACGCCAGAATTGGATGTGTGCGCGGGCGCAAAAAAGGGTCGAGGCGGTCATTCCGCCCCGACCCAGCCAGGCATGGTGCCGATGTTGCCCAGCACACCTTAGCGCTGACGCATAGCAAGCATATTTGTGACCGCGTCAATCGTTTCCTGGGCATCGTTGCCGAGAAAGGTTCCCGGCATCTTTTCACACAGCATGGGGTTGAGGTTAAACGCCCGCCCGCCGTAGCCGAACTGTGGTGCTGGCGGCGGCAGTGTGTTGATGGCCCGGCCCACTTCCATCAGCTGAATAGCCGTTTCGGTAGAAGAGGCAGACAAACAGACCAGATCAGGCTGGATGCGCTGGATCGTGTCGAGCAGGTCTTTCATAGGCACTTCAGGGCCAAGGTAGATCACCTGCCAGCCATGGCGCACGAGAAAGACGGCGATCAACAACGCACCAAGGTCGTGCTGTTCGCTGGGGGCACAGCCCATTAGAATGAGTCCGCGCCCGTCGGTAATATTATAGGTGTTGAACAGGCTTGACAGTTTGCGGCGAATAAACTGGGTGGCGAAATGTTCTGCCGTAACAGTCAATTTACCCTGGTGCCACTGTTCGCCAATCTCCACCATGGTGGGCTGCACCAGTTTGAGGAAAACCTCTTCCAGTGGGTAGAGGGCAAAGGCCTCACCAAGGATTTGCTCGGATCGAGTTGAGTCGAAATCGGTGAGCGCGGCATAAAGGCGGCTGTTGAGCCGTTCCCAGGTGTGGGGTTCAGTGTCTACCGCAGTGTTCAGCCACGAGAGGTTGGACTCGGTGCCGTCCGTCATCAGGGCAATGGCCTGGCTAATGGTCAACCCCTCGGCAGTGCGGTCGCGCAGCCAACGAATCGTTGCAATATCGCGCTCGGAGTAGAGCCGATGCCCGCCGTCAGTGCGTTGGGGCCGGGGCACCCCATAACGTCGTTCCCAGGCCCGAAATGTGTCAGCCGGAACGCCGGTTTCCTGAGCTACCGCCTTGGTGTTGTACCGAGGCTTGTCGGAGAATTGGGTAAGAAAATTCTGTGCCATACACAGATGCTCCCTCCCTAGGAGTGGTTGGTAGGAGCAGATGCACGTCGCTGGTGTCGTGTAAAATCACACCACCTTGACGGCCATCTCGCAACGCTATTGTTTTGCATAATTTTTGGATATCCTTTACCTGGATTGTACCATACTGCACAATCAGTGTCAATAAAATGCACAAACAATCAGGATGCAAGTTCCGTGCAAACGGGGTCATGTTCCGGTTAACGATTTTTTCAGCATACTTGCAAGCCGCTTTCTAGTACGCTATAGTAGCCCTATGCGCGCATTAATCACCGGTATCAATGGGTTTGTTGGTGGGCATCTGGCCGAGCGCCTGCTTCAGGAAGGGGGCTGGGATGTCTGGGGTATGTCCCGTTCTCCTGAACTTACACTGCCCTCGATTCAGCCCCATGTGCGGCTGATCAGTGCCGATGTGGGCAACCAGCCCCAGGCCACCAATGCTCTGCTTGAAGCTCAGCCCCAGGTGATTTTTCACCTGGCCGGGCAGCCCTTTGTGCCCGCCTCGTTTCGCGACCCGGCAGCGACGCTAACCACTAACACCCTGGGGGCGCTCTACATTTTCCTGGCCCTGATCGAGCATCGCATTGCGGCACGAGTGGTCGTTATTGGCACCAACGAAGAATACGGCCAGATTCGCCCGGAGGATCTCCCCGTCAGTGAAGACACGCCCCTGCGCCCCACCAGCCCCTACGGCGTGAGCAAGGCAGCCCAGAGCCTGCTAGCCCTGCAATACCATCTTAGCCACAAGCTCGATGTGGTGCGCATCCGCCCTTTTACCCACATTGGCCCCCGCCAGAACGAGCGTTTTGTCACCGCTTCGTTCGCCCGCCAGATAGCCCTGGTGGAGCGGGGCTTGCAGCAGCCGGTGTTGCAGGTGGGCAATCTGGGTGCCCAACGCGATTTTACCGACGTGCGCGACATGGTGGAAGCCTACCGTCTGGCTGCCCTGCATGGCGAGCCTGGTGCGGTGTATAACGTTGGCTCGGGCCGGGCGGTGATGGTGCGCGAATTGCTGGATGGCCTGCTGGCCGCAAGCAAGGCCAAGGTGGAGGTGCGCCTGAACCCGGAACTGATGCGCCCAATTGATATTCCCCTGGTGGTGTGCGATGCGCGCCGCTTTCAGGCCCGCACTGGCTGGCAAGCCCATATTCCCCTGGAGCAGACATTGCGTGATATTCTTGACGACTGGCGGCAGCGTGTTGCCAGTGATGTGACGAGTTGATCATGCAGCATGTAACGGTTTATTCAGTTTTTTGCCCAACCCGTATCAACGCAGTGAGAAAAAACGTTATACACTGTGTAGGGAGGGGTACGCAGTTGGGCGCAAACACGCCCTTAGTGAAGAAACGTGTGATATGAAAGCAGTTATTCTTGTTGGCGGCCTGGGCACGCGGCTACGTCCGCTCACATGCAACACGCCCAAGCCAATGATTCCGCTCGCTAATCAGCCATTCATAGAATCGATGCTGGCCCGCCTGCGCGACCAGGGCATCACCGAGGTGATTCTGGCAGTGCAATATTTGGCTGACCGTTTTCGTGCCGCCCTGGGCGATGGCTCCCAACTGGGCCTCAAGGTGCATGTGATTGAAGAGCCGGAGGCCCGTGGCACGGCAGGGGCGGTGAAGAATGTGGAACATCTCCTGGATGGCACCACCTATGTCTTCAACGGCGATGTGCTGACCGACCTGGATCTGCGGGCCATGCTGGCCTTCCACCGTGAAAAGGGTAGCCGCGTTACCATCTCGCTCACGCCGGTGGACGACCCGACCCAGTTTGGCCTAGTGGAAACGAACAGTGATGGCCGCATCCGCCGCTTTCTTGAAAAGCCCCGCGCCGAAGATATTACCACCAACCTGATCAATGCGGGCACCTACATCATCGAGCCAGAAGTGTTTCGCTACGTGCCGCCAGCCCAGTTCTACATGTTCGAGCGCGGCCTGTTCCCGGTGCTGCTGCAAACCGGCGATCCCATGTTTGGCTTTCCGTCGCGGGCCTACTGGACGGACATCGGCAAGCCCCAGGCCTACCTGGAGGTGAACCACGATATTCTGATTGGCCGGGTTCAATTCCCCATTCGCGGCCACCAGATTGCCGAGCGCGTCTGGGTGGAAGAGGGGGTAGATATTCATAGCTCGGCCCAGCTGGTTGGCCCGCTGGTGATTGGCGCGGGCACCACCATTGGTCGCAACGCTCGCATTATTGGGCCTACGGTGATAGGCGCGGGTTGCCAGATTGGCGCTGATGTGACGATTGAGCGCTCGGTGCTATGGGAAAACAACCAGGTGGCCGATGGTGCGCTGCTGCGCTTCTGTGTGCTGGGCAAAGACAACCAGATTGGCGCGAAGACCAGCGTCACCGACGGCGCAATTATTGGTGACCAGTGTGTGTTGGGGGCGGAAAACCGCCTGGAACGGGGAATCCGGCTCTGGCCCGGCACCGAACTGTCTGATCACGCCATCTCGTTCTAGTGATCCGCGAAGGACGCGAAGAAATGCGAAGTTAGCTTTTTTCTGGGCCTTGCTCGGCCTTCCGAGCGTTCTCGGCGGTGAGCAATTGCGGTTTGTGGGCGTATGCACATGTGGCATGCGCCCACTTTTGTTTTTGTGGCGCGACCCTTGCTGTGCAGAGGCGTGTTATAATGGCGGCACAGTGCTTGATAAACGCATCACTCCCATTCCTCCCACCATAGAACCTGGCCTGTGTGCCCTGGTTGGTGGCGTTGTGCTGGTTTCCAACAGCTCTGTTAAGGAGGCAAATGTATGGCTCGTGTAGCAATCAACGGCTTTGGCCGTATCGGACGGCAGAGTTTTAAGGCGATGCTCGAATACCATCTGGGTGAGTTCGAGATTGTGGCCGTGAATGATTTAACCGACAATGAAACGCTCGCCCATCTGCTGCGCTACGACTCGACCTATGGCCCTTTTGATGGCGAAGTGAGCGCCACCGAAGACAAAATTATTGTGGACTACATGGACGAGCGGATGGAAATTGCCGCGCTGGCCGAAAAAGATCCGTCGGTGTTGCCCTGGGGCCAGATGGGTGTGGATATTGTGATTGAGTCCACCGGGCGCTTTACGGATGCGGAAAAGGCCGCTGCCCACCTCAAAGCCGGGGCCAAAAAGGTGATCATCACCGCGCCTGCCAAGGGTGAAGATATCACCATCTGCCTGGGCGTCAACGAAAGCCAGTACGACCATGAGAAGCACAACATTATCTCGAATGCTTCATGTACCACCAACTGCCTTGCGCCAGTGGCCAAGGTGCTGAACGACCGTTTTGGGATTTCGCGGGGGCTGATGACGACCATCCACGCCTACACGATGGATCAGAACCTGCAGGACAATGTGCATAAAGACCTGCGCCGTGCCCGTGCCGCTGCGATGAACATGGTTCCCACCACCACTGGTGCGGCCAAAGCGGTGGCGCTAGTGATCCCCGAACTCAAGGGCAAGTTCCACGGCTACGCGGTGCGCGTGCCCGTGCCCACTGTCTCCGTTGTGGATTTCTCGGTGCTGCTGGAGCGGCCCACCACGGTTGAGGAGATCAACAACGCCTTTATTGAGGCCAGCGAGAGCGAGGAGATGGAGGGCATTCTGGGGGTGAGCAGCCAGGAACTGGTAAGCAGCGACTTTATTGGCACCACCTACAGCAGTGTGGTTGACCTGCCGCTCACCATGTCTATGGGCGACGACTTCTTCAAAGTGGTGTCGTGGTACGACAACGAGTGGGGCTACTCGGTACGCATCTCCGACCTGACGGCCTACCTGGCTGATCACTATGAGTAAGCGTGTCGAGAACTGACGGAAAAGTCTCTCGCAAAGGCGCAAAGCAAGGTTAGCGTAGAGCGTACTGTTTCAAGTCCTTTGCGCCCTTGCGGCTTTGCGAGAGCCATATGTATCAACGAATGGGCCGGGTAGATGTATATCTGCCCGGCCCTTGCCATGCATCAGCACCGCCGAGGCTTCGCTCAAACAGGGCGAACTCGGCGGCACAGTGGGGGCAAACCTGGAGATGATGCTCGACCAGGGTGGCCCGCTCGGGGGGCAGCCAGCCCTGGCGATACCAGAGCAGCGTGTCGCTGGAAGGGCAGAAGAGGCGGTAGAGGCGCTGGTGCAGGCTAGCCTGAAGCTGCCGCAGGTGGGCCAGGCGGTGACTGCATGTGGCACACTGCCCCACCTGGGCCGCAAGGGCGGGGTCATGCAGTTCGCCATCGGCCAGGGCCAGCAAGGTGGCCTCGTCGGGACAGGTGGCGTGTTCAGGGCAAAAATGTTTCCCCGACAGATCATCCATTGATAACGCTCCTCGTGCGAAGCAGGCCCTGTGCCCGTTTCGTATTTAGATGAACGTACCGGGGAATGAAGATTTACACATTTGACGATTGACGATTGGCGATTGGCGATTGACCCTTCGACCCTTCGGCTACGCGGTTCGTGAGCCTGTCGAACGGCAGGGCAGGCAGGCTCAGGGTAGGCGGATTGACGATTACTGGCAGACAAAGGAAGAGGCGAACACAAGGTTCGCTCGCAGGAAAAAAGGGCGAACACAAGGTTCGCTCGCAGGAAAAAAGGGCGCACACAAGGTTCGCTCGCAGGAAAAAAAGGGCGAACACAAGGTTCGCCCCTACGAGTCTGCATTGCTGCCAACTGCCAACTGAGTCTACGGCGCGATGAGCTGGCGCAGCTGGCTGTTGCGGGCCAGGCGGCCCAGCACGTTGCGCTTCACGTTGTAGACATCGTTGACGCTGCTGAACAGGTTGGCGTAGCGCGCTTGAATGGCCCGTGGCGTCATCCCCAGCACAAACGAGCCGTACACCACAATGCGCTCGTCTTCCGTATGGAGCTGCTCATCAATAAAGCGCCAGAACTCTTCGCGGTGAACGCGGTGCATGGCTTCTTCGTCGGGCGAGCTGTGGGGCGTGTGGCTGGCGGTCGCGTTCTCTTCGGGCACCATTTCCGACCAGGACTGGGCGCGGACGGTGTCAATCACGACGCTGGTGGCGCAGAGTTGGAGATAGTGCAGCAGCGAGGCCAGGGTGGGAAAAGCGGCGAAGCGTTCGGGGGAAACTGCCCGCCAGAACTTGGTAAAGGCACCGACGACGAAGTATTCGCTGCTTTCACCGCTACTGGTAAAGGCTCCGCTGCGGCGCACCCAACCTTCCACCAGGCTGTTGTAGTGGTGGAAGAGATATTCCCACGCGGCTTCGTTCCGTTCCACCAGGGCACGGCGGAAGAGTTCGTAGCTGTAGCGGGTATCGTGCGGTATGCCACGGTAGAATCGCTCGCTTTCGGCAGAGCAGCGCCGCATCAGGGTGGAAAGGTCGAGCTGGCCGGGCGAAATTTCCGTGGGGGTAAGGCCATTGTCGCGCACCAGCGGCCAGGGGGGGCTGCCGAGGGTGGGGCGGGCTAGAACATCGCTGTGCTGCATGCTGGTGATCTCCTCGTTCCAAATGACCGCGCGGTCTCTACTACAGGGATTGTATAAAGCGCGGATGACTTTGAGAAGATCGGCAGATGAGCAAAGGATGACAGATTCTAGAGATTCGGCTCCTGACTGGCAAACCCGTGCAGCAGACTCACGGCGTTGTGGCCCAGGGCAGCGGTGGCGTAGCCTCCCTCTTGCACAATCAGGGTGGGCAGGCCCAGGGCGGCGATGCGAGCGCCGATAGTGGCGTAGGCGTCCGTCGTGAGTCCGAAGTGGACGCTGGCGCGGGAAAAGTCGCCGAGCGGGTCATCTACAAAGGTGTCGAACCCGGCGGAGACGACCAGGTAGCGGGGGGCGTAGGCCCGAATTTGCTCCAGGGCTGTGTCGAGCGTGGCCAGAAAACGTTCATTATCCACATTGCCCGCCAGCGGCAGGTTAAGGTTGTAGCCCGCACCTGCGCCCGCGCCGGTTTCACCGACACCGCCAAGGTAGTAGGGGTATTCGTAGGCCGGGTCGGCATGGATGGACACAAACAGCACGTCACTCCGTTCGTAGAACAGCTCCTGGCTGCCGTTGCCGTGGTGTAGGTCAATGTCGAGCAGGGCGACGACGGGCGGGCGCATGGCCCAGACCGGGGCGTCGTCGCCATCGTTCGCTGCCTGGGGTGTGCCGTGGGTGGCCAGGTAGTGGGCGGCAATGGCGGCATTGTTGAGGAAGCAGTAGCCGCCGCAGTAGTCACGCCCGGCGTGGTGGCCCGGCGGGCGGCAAAGGGCGTAGGCCACCGATTCGCCTTCCAGCAGCAGGGCTGCGCCAGTGAGGGCCACGTTGGCGCTCGACCGGGCGGCGGCGTAGGTGCCCGCCACAATCGGGGCACTCAAGTCGAAGCAGTAGTAGCCCGCCGCCGAGCGTGGGTCGTCGGAGCGGTGAATGTGGCGCAGGCCCCGGGGCGGCATGGTGCTGGGCATCACTCCTTCGGGCGAGCCGCCGCTGGCGACCCAACGCTCGTAAGCCGTTTCCAGATAGTTCAGGTAGTCTTCGCCATGCAGCGCGAGCAGCGGCGCAGTGCCAAACTCGCGGGGCGGGAGGATGAGGCCGATGCCCGCCGTTTCCAGGGCCTCGCGAATAATCTCGGCCCGCCGGGGCATTTCAAAATAGATACTCACCCGGCCATCGAGAAATTCCTGGCTGGGGTTATGCTGGGCGTGGTCTGGCGAGTAGATGGTGATCATGTGGCGGCTCCTGCTGCGGTGGGTTGTTGGGGGCATTATAGCGTATTCGGGTAGGGTTTATGCCTACGCGGCTGGCGAAGGGTTGACTCACGCCAGGCCGTTGGTTTCACCTCCGCAGCAAGCGAGAGGAGGCCTCCCAACTCTTTTTCGCCTACGCGGCGGGCGAAAGGTTGACTTACGCCAGGCCGCAGGTTTTAATTCCGCAGCAAACGAAAAGAGACCTGCCAACTCTTTTTCGCCTACGCGGCGGGCGGCAGGGGGTTACCGCGCCCCCTGCACCCCCGGCCAGGGG
>JALONX010000825.1 GCA_025454695.1 Chloroflexaceae bacterium | reverse complement strand
AGTGTTTGGGCTGGCATGCTACACCAGTTGGGCCGACCCCTGGAGCAGCCTGATGAGCGGCTTTGTGAATGCCAACGCCCTGCTGAGCTACATCCCGCTCTGCTACCTTACCGAACCCTACACCATCACGGGCCACTGTTTTGCCCTGCGCCGGGCCACCTTCAATGCCATTGGCGGGCTGGGCGGCATGGCCGGGCGGCTCGACGATGACCACGAACTGGCCCGCCGGGTGCGCCAGGCCGGGTTGCGCAACGAGCAAACGCCCCTGGTGTATGATGTGGACAACCCGCTCGACACATGGCAGGCCTACAATGGGCAGCTCAAGCGCTGGTTTGTGTTTCCGCGTCAGATGATGCTGCCCCAGCTCACGCCCCGCGAGCAGGCGATCTCGTTTCTCGGCAGTGCGGGCAATTTGCTGCCGGGGCTGCTGGCCGCGCTGGCCCTGACCAAACGCAGCCGCCCCGCCTGGGCAGCCCTGGTTGCAAGTCTGGCGCTGTTCGCCGCCAGCTACGCCTGGTGCGAAGCCTGCTACCTGGGGCGGCGCACGCCCTGGCGACGCTGGCCGTTGCTGCTGGTGGTGGCGCTCGTCACGCCCTGGCATGTGCTGTCGGCCCTCTTCTCCGACGACGTGGTGGAATGGCGCGGCCAGCGCCTGCGGGTGCAGCGCGGCGGCTACGCGCAAATCGTGAATGATAAAGCATGAGGTGTGAATGAAGAGTTACAAGTTGCGAGTTAAGAATGCTGCAAACTGCAAACTGCAAACTGCAAACTGGAAATTGTCTTATGAAACTCTTCACCCTGCTCCTCCTGCTGGCCTTTGCCGAACGAAGCTGGAAATTTGCGACGGTGCGGCGCTTTTTCCGTCGGCCCCTGCCGTCCGCGAGTCTGCCAGAACGGGTGAGCATCCTCCAGCCCATCCTCAGCGGCGACCCGGCTCTGCCCACATGTCTGGAAGAGAATCTGTGCATGCGGACGGGCTACGAGGTGGATTTTATCTGGCTGCTGGATGAGGACGACGCGGACGGTCAGTGCATCTGCCGCGAGTTGATGGCCCGCTACCCGCAGCGCCCCGTGCAACTGGTGACGCTGCCGCCGCCCGCCGCCGACGAGAATCCCAAACTGGTCAAGCTGCTGGCCGGAACACAGCTAGCCCAGGGCGAGATCATCGTGGTGCTGGACGACGACACCAGCCTGCCTGACGCTGGCCTGGAACGGTGCCTGCCCGCGCTGGACGAGCCGGGCGTGGGGCTGGCCTTTGGGCTGCCCTTCTACCGCTCCTTCGATAATTTCTGGTCGCGCCTGGTGGCCGTGTTTGTCAACAGTAATAGCTTGCTCACTTACGTGCCCTACACCAGCCTCAGCCAGCCCTTCACCATCAACGGTATGTTCTACGCCATGCGCCGCGAGGTGTATGACGATGTTGGGGGCTTTGGCGAATTGCGCCATACTCTGGCCGACGATTTCGCGGTGGCCCAGCACATGCGCCGCCAGGGCTACCGGCTGGTGCAAACGCCGCTTTGCCACCCCATTCGCACCACCGTGCATGATGGCAGGCACTACCGCCGCCTGATCCAGCGCTGGTTCATTTTTCCCCGTGAGTCGCTGATGCGGCAGCTGCGCGGGCGCGAGTTGGAGCTGTTTTATGGCGTGAGCGCCCTGCCTGCCTTTGTGCCCTGGCTGCTGCTGTTGGGCGCACTGCTGCTACGCCGTCGCCGGGCGCTGCTGGCCCTGCTGGCCTACCTCGCCTACGATTACGCGATTGTGGCCCAGATGAACCGCGCCTATCTTCAGGGGGCCACGCCCTGGCGGTACTCCTGGCTGGTGCCACTGCTGCGGCTGGTGTTTCCGGCCCAGTTGCTCGCCGCCCTGCTCAGCCCCCAGCGCATCGTCTGGCGCGGCCACGTCATGCAGGTGGAACGGGGCGGCGGCTTCCGGTTCACGCGCCGTCGGACGGACGTATAACTCGCGCAAAGTCTGTCCTGCTCCTCGTCAAGCCCTTCGTCAGGCTCGTGGGAGCCTCGGAAACCGGCATCGAAGGGCCGCAAAGTTGCAAAGGATCTTGCAGGGACAAAGATGGATTAACCATGTCGTTCTTTACTGTACATTTAGTTCTAGCGAAGTACCCATTTTCAGCTGAGAACCATGTGGTTGTAGTGGCCTACGGACTCAGCACTCTGAGTAGGCCGCCCTGCACGTTTGCGCCGCCCTACCTGCCTGTGTAGAATTTCTGCAAAGTTAAGGATACCTGGGATCGGCCTACTCAGAATGCTACGATGGTCATCAGTCAACATTCGTTTCCAGGCTAAGCGTCAATCGTCAATCGTCAATCCGCCTGCCCTGCCTGCCCTGCCGTTCGACCCTTCGACTTCGCTCAGGGCAGGCAAGCTCACGAACCGCGAAGCCGAAGGGAGCCTGTCGAAAGGTCAATCGTCAATCTCCAATCGCTCATCTCCAATCGTCAATCTCCCATGACCACGCTCGCCCACCGCTACGCCCAGGTCTGTGCCGCCTACCCCGTGCAGCGGCGCACCCTGCATGGCCATTGCTGGCAATATCTCGATATCGTGCAGGGTGACGAGACGCTGCTGCTGCTGCCGGGTGGCTTTGGCGAGGCCGCCACCTCGTTTCAGTACATGCTGGCGTTTGCCCCGCGCTTCCGCGTGCTGTCGCTCAGCTACCCGCCCACCATTGCCACGGTGCAAGGGCTGCTGGCGGGCATCGTGAGTCTGTTGGATGAACTGCACATCACACAGGTTCATGTGCTTGGCGGCTCGGCCAGCGGCCTGATTGCCCAGTGCCTGGTGCGCCAGCATCCCCAGCGCGTTGCCTCGCTCATCCTTTCGCACACAGGCCTGCCCCGCTCCGCCCGCGCCAGCCAGAGCGAGGCCTGCGCTGCCCTGGTTGGGGCGCTGCCGCTGCCGCCGCTGAAGCTACTGCTGCGCCTCTCCTGCTATGCCTTTTTACCCCGGCGAAACGAGACCCACGCCTTCTGGCGGCGGCATTTTGCGGCGATGATCAAGGCCGCAACCAGGGAGAGCCTGGTGAACCGCTTTCGTATCGCCGCTGATGTTGACCGCCACTATCGCTTTGTTGCTGGCGATCTGCACGGCTGGCCGGGTCGGGTCTGCATCATCCAGGCCCTGCATGATGGCTGGCTCAGCCAGGCCGAACAGG
>JALONX010000824.1 GCA_025454695.1 Chloroflexaceae bacterium | reverse complement strand
ATAGCGGAGGCCCCGCGCAGCTCCAGCAGTTCGCGCCACAGATTCACGCTGTAGCAGCGGCTAGCTAGCATCAACCTGCCTCGCACACAGCGGCTTTCATCCGGTGGCAGGGCGGCCCATTCGGCCACGCGCACCCCGGCCAGGTCGGCCAGCAGCCCTGGGAGCGGCTGGTCAGTCACCCGGTTACCGGGCGTTTTGAAGCCCGCCCGTGGCCCGAGCAGCAACCTGCCGCCGCCCTCCACATAGCACCGCAGGTTGGCCACCATTTCTGGCGTGGGCACATGCAGCATGGGCGCAATCACTAGCTGGTAGGCGCTCAAGTCTTCCGTCGGCTGGCAAAATTCCACCGCCACGTTGCGTCGGTTCAGCCCGGCATACCAGGGCTGGGCATACATGTGGGGGTTGGCCAGGGCAGCGTTGTGGGGCTGAAGTTGCAGCGCCCAGAAGCTGGCCATGTCGCTGATAATTGCCACTCTGGGCTGCACCGTGGTGCCCGCCAGCAGTGGACGCAGCCGGGCCAGTTCGCTGCCCAGTTCGCTTGCCTCCTGATAGGCCCGGCCCGGTATGCCATCGTGGGGCAGAATAGCGCTGTGGTACTGTTCGGCCCCGCCGCGAAAGGCCCGCCAGTGAAAGTAGACCACCCCATCGGCCCCGTGGGCCACCGCCTGCAACGAGCGCAAGCGGGCCTCGCTGGGCCGCAGGTCAGGGTTGTAGCGCGTCCAGTTCACCTGCCCCGGCGGCGACTCCATTACCCAGAAGGGGCGGTGGCGGAAGCCACGCATCATGTCGTGGCCTCGGGCCGTGTCGCGCCAGTGGGTGCCGTCGGCCACGTAGTTATCCCAGGTCACCAGGTCAAGCGGGGCGGTCAGGGCGGCATAATCGAGCATATCGAAAAAGGCCATCAGGTTGTGGCAGACCCACTGCTTCGGCGCATAGTCGCGCAACAAGTTAAGCTGCATCTGTTGATATGCGCAGGTGCGCTCCGAGGCGAAGCGATACGCATCGAGGACGTGGCCGGGGTTGGGAAACGTCGGCGTGGGTGCGGGCAGGCGCACCTGCTCCCAACTGGTGAACTCACGACTCCAGAAGCCTGTGCCCCAGGCCGTATTCAGCGCTTCCAGCGTGCCGTAGCGTGTCTGAAGCCAATTGCAAAACAACCCCTGGCAAACTGGACATGTGCAGCGGATGGTGCGGTGGCAGCCAAATTCATTGTCAATCTGCCAGCCAACCACGGCCTGGTGCCGCCCGTAGCGGCGGGCCATTGCCGCAACGATACGCTCAGTCGCAGCCTGAAAATCTGCATTGTTTAAGCACACAAACTGGCGACTCTGGGCGGCGCTGCGGTGGCCCCACTCGTCCTGAACCAGCATCTCCGGGTGGGCGCTAGTGAGCCAGTGGGGCGGCGCAGCGGTGGGCGTGCCCAGCACCACCTGTAGCCCTTCGGCATGCAGCAGCTCAATCGCCCGATCCAGCCAGCTGAAGTTGAAGGTGCCGGGGGCTGGTTCCAGGCGCGTCCAGGCGAATTCGGCCAGGCGCACCACCGTGAAGCCCGCTGCGGCAATCAGCCGGGCATCCTCGGCCCAACGGCCCTCCGACTCGTGTTCGGGGTAGTAGTCAACGCCGTAGTGCATAGGAACAGCCTCGTTCAAACGCAATGCGGAAGCCAGCCAGGCGCTGCGCATCGTTCGATAACAGCATCCCGGTCGGGCCAGCAACGATATTGAGAGATACGTGCGATACGCTTCGGAGTATAGCGCGAAACGTATCGTTTGTCAAGAGGGGTTAAGAAATGTCAACTGAGGAGAACCGAGAACCGAGAACCCAAACCAGAGTCATCGTTCATCGTTCATCGTTCATCGTTGCGGGTTCGGCCCCGTGGAGCCGCGCTGTTGCAGGGTCACGGGCAGCACCATATTGACGGGCATGGCATTGGGGCTGGAAACGCGCTCAATCAGGGTGCGCACCGTGAGTCCGGCCATGTCGGCCTGGGGCACGCGCACGGTGGTGAGGGGCGGGCTGGTGTAGCGGGCTAGTTCAATATCATCCACGCTGACGATGGAGAGATCGTCGGGCACTCGTAGGCCATGTTCACGGGCGGCCCGCAGCGCCCCAATCGCCACCTCATCACTGGCACAGAAGATCGCAGTGGGCAGTTCGGGCAGACTCAGCAACTGGTTGGCCCCAAGCCAGCCCCCTTCCAGGCTATTGGTCACCTCGTCCTGGTCGGTGATTTTTTCACTCGTCGCCAGGCCTGGCTCGAAGGTGAGGCCGTGGAGCCGCAGGCTTTGCAGGTAGCCATCAAAGCGCCCGTCGCGGTTGCCAATATAGCCAATGCGCTGGTGGCCCAGGCCCAGCAGGTGGTCGGTGGCCAGCCGCCCGGCCCCCAGGTGGTCAAAGGTGATGGACGGCAGGTTAGGGAAGAAGGTGTCGAGACAGATCACATTGCCGATGCGCTCAATCACCCGCTCCAGCAAGTCGCGGTATGTCCGATCCAGCGGGGCGACCTGCAACAGTACCACTCCGGCAATAGACTCACGGTGGATAGTCTCGTTAAACAGCAGCGGATTGCGAATTTCCTCCGAAAGATGCACGAAACGTACCGCGTAGTTCTGGCGCACGGCTTCATCATACAATCCCACAATCAGCGTGCTGTAGTAGGGCCGGGCGATCAGCACGCGGGGGCCACCGAAGAGCAGGATGCCAAACTGCCGGGGCGATGGTTCGGTGCCCCAGTTGCGCTGAATAAGCCGCCGGGCGTGTTCATTTGGGCGGTAGCCTAGCTCATCAATCGCCTTCAGCACCCGTGCCCGCGTTTCTTCCGACACCGGGCGGGGGCCGTTGTTGATGACATAGGAGACGCTGGACAGGGCCACACCGGCCCGGCGGGCGACATCTTTTTGGGTGACCTGAGCAGACGGTTGAGAAACTTTCGTTGAAGCCATAGACGTTACTCTTTCGCGAAAAACACGGTTGCTGTAGCTTCGATTGTAGTCCACGCAAGGGGCAGTGTCAAGAGTTATTCGCGAAATATTGTCACATCTGCCCCGAAACGTGTAGTGAAAACCCCTAAAACAGGCCTTTGAATGGGCATTTTCCCCAGTATTCCGTTGACGAGCTAAAATAATCATGCTATCGTCAATGCGAACAAGAATCATTTTTATTCGAAACGCCTTGCATATCTC
>JALONX010000103.1 GCA_025454695.1 Chloroflexaceae bacterium | reverse complement strand
CCGACCCCCAGGACAAAGGCCCGGTGGAACTGATGACCGACGCCGTTGGCAAGGAGTGGCTGGTCAACCGCCGCAATGGCTACCGCTACCCGGTGGAAGATGGCATCCCCATCATGCTGATTGAAGAGGGCGAGAAGCACAAAGACGAGAGCCTGATTCAGAAGTAGGGGCGAGCCTGGTGTTCGCCTTTGCATGAACCAGGAACCGAGAACCAGGAACCAATCAAGATGGTTCTCGGTTCTCGGTTCTCGGTTCTCTCGAAAGATATAAACTATGCTCCAGTTAGAAGAAAAGCAGATTGCCGGGCGCTTTGGCCCCTACGGCGGGCGCTATATTCCTGAAACCCTGGTGCCCGCAGTGTCTTCCCTGGAAGCTGCCTACGCGGCGGTGCATGAAGATCCGGATTTCTGGGCTGAGCTTGAGCATTTGCACCGCACCTACACCGGGCGGCCCACCGCACTCAGCTTCGCCCGCCGACTCACTGAACACTGCGGCGGGGCGCAGATTTTCCTGAAACGCGAAGACCTGGCCCACACCGGGGCGCACAAAATCAACAATGCCCTGGGGCAAGGTTTGCTGGCAAAGCGCATGGGCAAGCGTCGCATCATCGCCGAAACGGGTGCGGGCCAGCACGGCGTGGCCACCGCCACGGTGTGTGCGCTGCTGGGGCTGGAGTGCGTGGTCTACATGGGGGTGGATGATATGGCCCGCCAGCGGCCCAATGTCTTCCGCATGCGCCTGCTGGGGGCCGAAGTGCGCGGGGTGAGCAGCGGCAGCCGCACCCTGAAGGACGCTATCAACGAAGCTATGCGCGACTGGGTAACCAACCCTGAATCCTACTACCTGCTTGGTTCTGCCCTTGGCCCCCACCCCTACCCCACCATGGTGCGCGACTTCCAGAGCGTGATTGGCCGGGAAGCCCGCCAGCAGATGCTCGACGCTACCGGTGCGCTGCCCGATGTGGTGGTGGCCTGTGTAGGCGGCGGCTCCAACGCCATCGGCATCTTTCACCCGTTTCTCGATGATGCAGGCGTGGCCCTGCGGGGCGTGGAGGCGGGCGGGCGCGGCAACCTGCTGGGCGACCATGCGGCCCGCTTTCTGGCGGCAAGCCCCGGTGTGTTGCAGGGCACCTTCTCCTACGTGCTGCAAAACGACGACGGCCAGATTGCCCTGACCCACAGCGTCTCCGCCGGGCTAGATTACGCCAGCGTGGGGCCGGAACATGCCTGGCTGCACGATACAGGCCGGGCGAGCTACACCAGCGCCAACGATGATGAAGCCCTTGATGCGTTCCAGAAACTGGCCCACATGGAAGGGATTATCCCGGCCCTGGAGACAGCCCATGCCATCGCTGAGGTGCTGAAGCTGGCCCCAACCATGCGGCCTGACCAGCGCATCCTGGTGAATCTCTCCGGGCGCGGCGACAAGGATATCTTCACCGTGGCTGAGGTGCTGAAGGATGAGTTGCGGATGGAGATGTGAGAACGGACTCAAAAATCTCTCGCAAAGGCGCAAAGGCGGTTCACGAGGAAAGCGCAGCGGAAGAGCTGTTTGAGTCTTCTTGAGCTGATATGACTCAACATCTTTCAAGCAGACGCTGGCGCTCGTTGCGGTCAGCCTCTAACTGTGCAGTCACGTCAGCTTGTGGGTGGGCAGCGCGAAAATCTGCACTGAGGGCAAATAGACGTTGCCATGCATCTGGCAGTGAGGGCGGTTCCTGCTGGATTTCGTCGGCAAGTTCGTCTATCAGTCGGGCCTTCTCGTTGGTGGTGAGTCGGGCCGCGAGACGCTTGACTTCATCAAACGTTACTGTCATAGCCGTCTCCTTTGTAAATATTGTAGCACGGAACGCTTGATCGCTCCATTCTCCATTCTATGAAACGCTGCATCATCCTCAATCCGTGGGCTGGTCGGGGCAGTGCCGGGCAACGGCGGGGCGAGCTAGACCAGGCCCTGCGTGACAGTGGGGTGGCGTATGACATGCTGACGACATACTCGCGGGGCGGGGCGACTGAGTTGACCTTCCAGGCGATTGAGCGGGGCTATGAGCAGATTGTCGCGGTGGGTGGCGACGGCACGATTAACGAGGTGATCAACGGGATTCTGGGCAGCCAGGAGCGGCTGGGCAAAACGGCAACGCTGGGCATTGTGCCGCTGGGCACCGGCAGCGACTTTATCAAGGTGCTAGACGGCGTGCAGCCCAATGACCTGCTGGGCGCAGCCCGGCGGCTGGCCTCCAACCACACCCAGCCGGTGGATGTGGGGCGCATTGCGGTGGAGGCAGGAACGCAGGAGCGCACCCGCTATTTCATCAATGGGTTGGGCATGGGGCTGGATGCCCAGGTGGCGGTGGAAAGCCTCAAGCTGACGAAACTGAAGGGCCTGGCGGTCTACCTGGTGGCGGTTATTCGAGCGCTGGCCAGCTACAAGGCCCACCCGATGACGGTGCGCTACAACGACCGCGAACTGCGGCGGCGGCTGCTCTTCGCCAGTGTGGGCAACGGGCGCTGCCAGGGCGGCGGTTTCTGGATGACTCCTGACGCGCTGATTGACGACGGCCTGCTCGACCTCTGTATTATTGACAAGATGCGGCTGGATCAGATTATTCGTTACATCCCCCGCTTGATGGAAGGGACTCACACCACACTGCGCTGGGCCACTATGGGCCGCGCCAGCAGCATCACAGTGACATGTAATGCGCCAGTGCCTGTGGCCACCGACGGCGAGGTGGTTTCCACCAACGCCAACAAAATCACTGTTGACGTGCTGCCGGGGGCGGTGGGTGTGGTCGTTTGAGATTGGAAATTGGAGATTGACGATTGACGTTGCCCGTAAGGGCGGCGCGAAGCGCTTTTGACGATTGACGATTACCTGACACTCGTAACTCTCAACTCTCAACTCTCAACTCTCAACTCTGAATTCTCAATTCTCAATTCCTCCTTGCGTTCTCGGCGGTGAAAAGGAAAATTGCCATGCATACGACCGATGTCCAGACGCTTTACGACTACAATAGTTGGGCCAACCAGCGCATCCTGACGCAGGCGGCCCAACTAAGCACGGAGCAGTTGCGTGCGCCTGCGCCCTTTCCGATGGGTAGTTTGCATAACACGCTCGTACACCTCCTCGCCTCAGAGTGGCTCTGGCGCGTCCGCATGCACGAGGGCGTGTCACCGCCAGCCCTGCTTGACCCTGCTACATTTTCCGACCTCGCCGCCATTGAGGCGCGCTGGGCTGAGGATGAGCAGGTGCTGCGGGCCTACCTGGCTAGCCTGAACGACAGCGACCTGACGCGCACTGTCACCTACACCAATCTTAGTGGCATGACCCGCAGTGAAACGTTGAGCAACCTGCTGCACCACGTGGTGTTGCATGGCATGCAGCACCGCAGCGAATGCGCTGCCATGCTTACCAACTACGGCTACTCGCCCGGCAATATTGACCTGATTGTGTACCTGCAGCAGTGATGACGGAGATTAGTGATTGGCCAGGAGGCTGATGCACACCTCCACACCTCTCTGCGCTTCAGCGTTCAGCGTTCAGCGTTCACCTTGCCCCTCGCGCCATCTTCTGGTATACTCGCTCTGGAACAAATGTGTTACCTTCACGTAATGCGTAGTGCGTAATGCGTAAATCGAACTCGTCATTCGTAACTCGTCATTCGTAACTCGTAACTCGCATGAGGATGTATGCAACTGCTTTATCTTGACCCGCGCTGGCTGGAGACCGACCCCGATGGTGTGCGCGAAGATCCCGGCGATGTGTCGGGGCTGGCGGCGACGATTGCTGAGCAGGGCCTGTTGCAGCCCATCGGTGTGGCCAGCATCAGCAACGGGCGCTACCGGGTGGTGTACGGCAACCGGCGGCGAGCGGCGGCAATCGAACTGGGCCTGGAACGGGTGCCATGCATTGTGCTCGATGCAGACGACCCTAACCTACTGCTGCGCCAGTTGACCGAAAATGTGCAGCGGCAGGACTTAAACGATGTGGAACAGGCCCGTGCCCTGGCCCGCCTGCGTTCGTTTATTGTGGAAACGCGGGGCAAAATGCCCGAAAACGAGCTGGACGAGGCGGTGGGCAAAGCGGTGGGGCTGAGCGGGCGCACCGTGCGGCGCTACCTGAGTCTGTTGGATTTGCCCGAGGAAGTGCAGCAACTGCTGCGCAAGGGCGAACTGAACGTGACCCAGGCCCAGCACCTGCGCCGCATCGCCAACAAAAAGACTCAGATCGAAGTGGCCCAGGCCGCCGCCGAAGAAGGCATGTCGGCGGCGGAACTGAGCCGACTGGCGGCTTACTTTGCAGCCAACCCCAACCTGACCCTGGAAACAGCTTTGCAGGCACTGGAACAGGGCGAACAGCTGCGCAGCAAAGCCGCGCCCGAAGTGTCGGTGGCCGGTGGCCCGCTGGCCAAAACCAGCGTCTCGGTGGTGGATCGGGAGGAGAGCGACGCCGACCTGTGGGACGATGAGCCGGAGGACGAGGGCGATTACATCAATCTGGATGACGAGACACTGGAAAACCAGCCCAAAAACAAAGCGCGTGTCTTCCGCATCCGCTCGCTCGACCAGATGGTGGACGAAACCGACCGCCTTTCGCGGGCCTATGCCGAGGGTGATCTGGTAAAATGGGCCCAGAAGGATGAGGGCGCTGCCTTCAAAATTCGTCTGCTGCTGAAGCAACTGGAGAGTTTAACGCAGGGCTTGCGGGCGCTAGAACAAAAAAACGGCTGGGGCGAAGAATAGGGGTTAGGGGTGAAGGGTTAGGGGTTAACTTCAATGATCTGCGTTGTGCTTCATCGAGTCTAACCCTTAACCCCTAACCCTTAACCCGTATTTTGGAGAGCAAAAAGGCCTCGGCCCCGCAGGCCTGGGCGTAGGAGCGGGCGTAGGCAGCCTGCTCGTCGTCGTTCCCGGCAAGGAAGGACTGGACGGCAGGCAGCAGGGCCGTGGCGGCAGCGGCAATGTTGGGCTTGAGGCGCACACCGGGCCGCTGGGCTGCCAGGATGGCCCCGTACAGCACGGCCCGGTCGGCCTCGCGGGCCAGGTCTTCGGCGGTGGCCCCAACACGGCAGGGCGGTTGGTTGGCTAGCGTGTCGTCGCTCATTTCGTGGCCTTTAACACCACATCAATCAACTCCGACACGGCGACATCGCGGGGCTGATCACCACAGTCCAGGCAGTTGTGGGCGTAGCACTCTAGCACCACGCCTGTGACACTGGTGAGCGCCGCCCGCATGGCAGCAACCTGGTTGACGATGTCGCGGCAGTCGCGGCCCTCTTCAACCATGCGCTGCACGCCACGCACCTGGCCCTCAATGCGGCGCAACCGCTGGAGCACATCGTCGCGGGTGGTTGGCGAAAGGGTGCGAACTGGTTCTGCCATTTATCCAATCACCTTGTCGAAGGACGTTCGTAGGGTGCTTTCGGGATGGGCGCCGACGAGCCGACCCACTTCCTTGCCACCTTTGAAGATGACCAGGGTTGGAATGCCCTGAATGCCCATCTTCGACGCATGCATCGAGTCTTCATCAGTGTTGACTTTGGCAATCGTTAGGCGGCCTTCATATTCACTGGCCAGCTTATCCAGAATGGGGGCGATGGTGCGGCAGGGGCCACACCAGGGTGCCCAGAAATCTACCACGACGGGCGTTTCAGCCTGCAGTACCTTCTGATCGAATTCGGCATCGGTAACGGCAATTGGCTTTGCCATAAAACAACCTCCTCAACAATTAGTGTGTATTCCCGACGTTGGGGGCCGGGAACCTATACCCCGTACCCGTATATTGTACCGCATCTGTCAAGAGAGTCAAGCCCCATGCCGCCAAAACGCTCCCGTGCAACACCCGCCCGCCCGTCCGCGCCACGCCAGGCCGCCTCAGTCGCCCGGTTTGAGGCCACGGTGGTGCCTGGCCTTGAGTCATTGGCCCGCCGCGAGATGCAGCGGGTGCTGGGGCGCGATGTTCACTGGTTTCCCGAGGAACGGGGTGCGTTGCCCTTCAGCTACGCTGGGCAATGGGCGCAGCTGCAACGGCTGAACACGGTGCTGGCCGTTTTTCTGGTGCAACGCTTTGGCGTGCCCCGGCCCCGTGCCCTGTTGGGCGAAGAGCATTTGCGCATGGTGCAGGCGCAAACCGAGCGGGTGCGCTCGCGTTTTCCGGCTGGCACCTTTCAGAACTTCTACCTGAGCGCCGCCGGTTCCGACAGCGCCGTGATGCAGCGGTTGAAAGAGGAGCTGGCCCGCCGCACCAACCTCCAGCCGGGGGCCGAAGAGGGCGATCTGCTGTTGCGGCTGCGGCCAGCGGCTGACGGCAGCGGCTGGGAGTTGCTGCTGCGCACCACGCCCCGCCCGCTGGCCACGCGGGCCTGGCGGGTGTGCAACATGGAAGGGGCGCTGAACGCCAGCGTGGCTCACGCCATGGCCCTGCTCACCAGACCACAGCCCAACGACATCTACCTGAACCTGGGTTGCGGTTCGGGCACGCTGCTGATTGAACGACTGGCGGCTGGCCCGGCCCGACGGGCCATTGGCTGTGACACAAGCCAGGCGGCGCTGGCCTGTGCGGAAGAAAATGTGGCAGCGGCAGGACTGGCTGGCAAAGCTGAGCTTCAGCCCTGGGACATGGGTGCGTTGCCGTTGCCGGACGGCAGCGTGGACGCGCTGACGGTTGACCTGCCCTTTGGCAACCTGGTTGGTTCCCACCACCAAAACATGGCCCTCTACCCGCGCATGCTGGCCGAGGCGGGCCGGGTGGCCCGGCCTGACGCCCGTTTTGTCATCATCACCCACGAAATGCGTTTGATGGAACAACTCCTGCCCCAGTTCCCCATGTGGCAACTCGAAACAACGCTGCCCATCAACCTCAGCGGCCTGCATCCGCGCATCTTTCTCTTGCGGCGAGCGACAAATGGCGAGTAGACACAAAAGTATGAAGTATGATGTATGAAGTATGAATGCGCACTATTGGGTGACGTGGTACGCAGTACTATCACGTTGTACGTTTCAATTCTCAATTCTCAACTTTCAATTCTCAATTCTTTGCATATGTAGCGGTGAAACTATGATCGAACTTGAACTTGACGATATTGCCCAGGGCGGCGACGGGGTGGGCCGCTACGAGGGTCGGGTGATTTTTGCCAGCGGTGGCCTGCCCGGCGAGCGGGTGCGGGTGCAGCTGCATGAACCAGCGGCGCTCGAATCAAGCAAAGCCTTTCTTAAGGGCGAGGTGATGGAGGTGCTGCGGGCCGCGCCGGAGCGGGTGGAACCACGCCTGCCGGGTGCCAGCCACATGCCCTGGCAGCACATTGCCTACGAGGCCCAGGTGCGCTTCAAGGAGCGCATTCTGGCCGAGCAACTGGGGAAACTGGCTGGACTCACCGAAGCGCCCCTGCGCCCGATGCTGGCAGCGGCCCGCCCCTGGCACTACCGCAATAGCGCCACGCTCCATGTGCAGGACGGGCGCATTGGCTATTATGCCGCTGGTAGCCGCGAGGTGATTGACCTGGTTGAAGACCCACTGCTGCTGTCGGCGATGAATGTGGCCCTGGTAGGCTTGCAAGGATTGAAGAACCAAGAACCAAGAACCAAGAACCAAGATGCAACTGGTTCTCGGTTCTCGGTTCTCGGTTCTCGGTTCTCACAGGTCGTTTTGCGGGCCAGCGAGAGCCATGGCTACGCAATTGGGGCGCTGCACGGTGAAGGCGATTTG
This sequence comes from Chloroflexaceae bacterium, assembly GCA_025454695.1. Taxonomy (GTDB): domain Bacteria; phylum Chloroflexota; class Chloroflexia; order Chloroflexales; family Chloroflexaceae; genus JALONX01. The sequence goes on along the minus strand of JALONX010000103.1, from coordinate 4,045 downwards.
AGCGGGCTGGCGGCGGCCTGGCGCGAGCGAGTCCCGTCGTTGGCCGGGGTGGAGCTTCCTTTCTCACCGCCGCGAACGCAGAAGCCGCCTCGCGAAGAGCCTGCCACGCCAACAATCCCTGTCCGCTTGCATGAAGAGTTTGGTGGCGTGACCTTTTCGTTGGGCGCGGAAAGCTTCTTTCAAACCAACACTGTCCAGGCTGGGCGCATGCTTGAGGTGGTGCGGGACGGGCTAGCGCTGCAACCGGGCCAGCGGCTGCTAGACGCCTACAGCGGCGTGGGGGCGTTTGCTCTGCCGTTTGCGCCTGGGCTTGCGGAAGTAACGGCGGTGGAGGAAAACCCGCAGGCGGTTGCCGACGGTGAGTACACCGCCCGATTGAACGAAATTGGCAACGTGCGCTTTGTGGTGGCCCCGGTGGAACGGGCGCTGGCTCAGCTTGAGGGCAACTTCGATGCGGTGATTCTTGACCCGCCCCGGCGCGGCTGCCACCCGGAAGCGCTGGCGGCGCTGGTCAACATGTTTCCCACCCGCATCGCCTACATCTCCTGCCACCCCGGCATCCTCGCCCGCGACCTGGGACCGCTCCTGTCTAGCGGCTACCGCCTGGCCTGGGTGCAACCGGTGGACATGTTCCCCCAGACGCCCCACATTGAAGCGGTGGTGTTGTTGGAACGATAATCTTTTGCCACAGAGAACACAGAGCGCACGGAGGGCAGAGAGATTGTGAAACGTGAAACGTGAAACGTACTGCGTATTGCGTATTGCGTATTGCGTACTGCGTATTGCGTCATCTGCCAACTGCCAACTGCCAACTGCTCTGTGCCCTCTGTGTCCTCTGTGGCTAAACTGCCGTGGCAGAGGCTTACTGCGTCCAGCGGGTCATGTCGGCGGCGAGGGCGCTGAGGGCGGCCTGGTCAATCGGTTCCCGCAGGCGGCCTACAGCGGCTAGCAGTAGCTCGGCCTGGGCTGGCGCGGGGGCGGCGGGAGCCAGGGCCAGCAGGGCCAGCAGCATGTTGGCGTAGGCCGGGGCCATGTCGGTGGGGGCAGCGGGGGCGGCCCCGGCAGCTTTGATGTCCTCTTCCAACTGGCGGCGGGCGTTAGCCCATTCCAGCACGGCGGGCACGTCGCGCAACAGCGTTGCCAGGCGCTCGCAGCGCTCCACAGCGGCGAGGCGGGCGGGGAATGAAGAGGTGAGAATTGAGAATTGAGAAGACTCCGGTGATGCGTGCTGCGTAGTACGTAAATCAGCACCCTGGTCTCCTGGTCTCCTGGTCTCCGGTCTCCGGTCTCCGGTCTCCGGTTCTACCAACTCCATCAATCGTCCCATCCCCTCGCGCAGCAGCCGCTCGATTTCGTTAGCATAGTTGAGCCAGGCTCCCACCTGCATGCGGAAGGGGTCGGGAATGTCGCGCTGCCGCCCGGCCAGTTCGCCCAGGGTGATGATGGGAGCGGCAGCGTTGGGAAAGCGCAGGCGCAACACGCGGGCCGTGCCGCTGTCAACTGCTACTAGGATGCGGGCCGCCGCCACCAACTCGTCCGTCAGCGAGCGGGCGCGGTGAGCGCTGAGGTCGAGGCCGAGGGACGCCAGGGCATCGCGGGCCTCTGGCTCTGCCGGGTCGTCGTCGTGGCCCAGCACCCCCGCCGACTCAACCGACCATGCGATGCCCCGCTCGGCCAGGAGTTTGCGCAGCAGGGCCGCCGCCATGGGTGCCCGCCCGGTGTCCGCCCCGCCGATTATCAAAATTTGTGGTGCCATGTGCAGAATGACAAGGTGACAAGATGACTTGGTGACAAAAAACTCGTAACTCGTAACTCGTAACTCGTTACTCGACCGTGTCTTGTTGCTGGCGCAGAAAGAGCAGGAAATTGCGGGCCTGCTTCTGGTGTTCCGGTGTCAGCCCATCATAAATCGTTAAAAAGGCATCGCGCTCACGGTTCGAGGCGGTGAAGCGATACTCGTCCTTGCCCGCCGCCTCGGTGATGAGGTCAACGGCGGTGGTTTGAAAGGCCACGGCCAGGCCCTCCAGCTCGGTAATGCGCACGCCAGTGGTGCCCGATTCAATGCTGGAGATGTAGGAGCCGGACACGCCGATTTTTGCACCAAGGTCAGACTGAGTGTAGCGATACTTCTGCCGCTTCCTTTTTATCACGTCGCCGATGCGTTCATTGAGTGATTGGGGCATAGTTCCTCTTCGTGATTGTACAAGGGCTGCATGGTGACTCAGTCCTATGGTAACATGTAATCGCAAAGCGTGAAAGGAGGCAAATGTGGAAAAACCATTTCCCGGCATGGATCCCTATCTTGAAACGCCGAGTCTATGGCCAGATGTTCATCACCGGCTCATCACAGCTATCTGCGATCAAATACAATCCCAGATTGTGCCGCGTTATACTGCTCTTATCACGCCCTATGTCACCTTTGAAAGTGTGGAGATTACCCCGGCGCGAGTGGCAGTACCAGATGTGGGCATTCTGGATAGTGAGCCGTTTTTCCCAGCGAGCGGTGCGGCGGTTGCTGTTGCGCCTGCGCCGCTCACACTCCCATTGACTGTCGAAGTACCAACTGAATATGGCCGCATTGAAATACGCAGCGTGCGCGATCAGCTGCTGGTGACGGCGATTGAGCTGCTCTCGCCCGCTAACAAACGCCCCGGCCTCGACGGTGCTGATGCCTACGAGAAGAAGCGCCAGGACATCTTTCGTAGCACAGCCAACTTGATTGAGATTGACCTGCTGCGCAACGGCAAGCGCCCGAAGGTAGGTGGTAGGCTGCCCGATGACCCCTATTTCATCTTCTTGAGCCGGGCGCAACGGCGCACAGGAATTGACACCTGGCCCCTGTCGCTCCGTGATCCAATTAAGCCTGTTCCCGTACCGCTCCGCCACCCCGACCCCGACGCAGTGCTTGATCTTGGCCAGGCTCTGAACGACATCTACCTGCGGGCACGCTACGACGTGCAGGTTGACTATCGCCAGCCCCCACCCCCGCCCGTGTTTGCGCCTGACGATGCCGCCTGGCTCGATGCGCAATTGCGGGAGCGGGGGCTACGTTCATAATGTTAGAAACAGAGGCATATGGTCTATCGCTCACGCCCCATCAACCACGCCTCTAGCAACTTCCCGGAGCCGGGCGTACCCAACTGGTTGGGCAGCCAGCGCCGAACCAGCGTTTCAACGGCTTCTAATGCTCGTGGGTCACGAAGTATAGCTCTGGTTGCGCTGCCGTAGCGTGGTAATTGTAGACTCACCGCTAGCACCAGATGTCCGGGAATGTCGAGTTCTTTCGGGCGCAGCCGCTTGAGTACGGGCTGCCCTAACCCATGACTTTTGCAATAGTCCTTTAAGCCCAGCCTCACACCGCGCCAGAAGCCATCCACGTGGCTGCCATGTTCCTCTGATGGTTCGCCATTCACAAAACTTTCCACATGGGCGCTGCCGCCACCCGTCCGTAATTGCCAGACCAGCGAAACAGCGACATCTTCGTGCTGGCCATGCAACTCTAGCGCTGCGGCTTCCCATATCCCTATACGCGTTCTGACGTAGTCCGTGAGTCCAGCCGGGAAATGAATTTCGTAGTCAAACACCCGTTCATCGTGAATGGCGATGCGTACTCCGGGGTGCAGTGCCGCCAGAATCTGCAACCGCTCTGCCAGATGATTGCTTGACAGCACATGGAGATCACTGAAAATTGTCTGGTCGGGGTAGGCGTGGAGTTGCAAGCCGGTGCGCCTGGTTGGGCCAACGTGGGTTGCTTCCGCTAGCGGCTCACCAATGCGAAACTCCTGACGATAGTGCTGCCCATCTCGATACACATCAAGTCTCAACCGCGCACTCAAGGCACGCCAGAGCGCCATCGCGTAGAGATTTCTCCAGTGCGGCTGGTGGTGGAGTGTCGCTACCAACCTGGTCACCACGTCGGCTGGCTGGTGCATGATGGGAGCGCCTGAGTCGGATGCAGTTGGCAGCCACTCGCCGCAATCGCAGTCCACGCTGATGCTATCGTCACGTTGCAATGCAATGGCGAGGCGTTGGCAAGCAGGGCCAG
>JALONX010000102.1 GCA_025454695.1 Chloroflexaceae bacterium | reverse complement strand
ACACACTGCCTGTAGCTCGGCCAACACCTGGCCTGAGTGTAGCCATTGCTGTGCCTGTAACACGTAATATATGTCGAATCAGCTATCACTCTATCTTTCACGGCAGGCCACCTCTCTGCCCCACTACGTGGCCGAACAGCTCTTGCAGGCGGCGTGTGGCTGGGTGCCAACTGTGCTGGGCATTGCCCTGCGGGGGCTGGCCTACCGGGCTATGCTGCACATGGATGGGGTGGCGGCGATTGAAGACGGGGTGCGGCTGCGGTTTGCCAACAACATTCGCCTGGGCAAAGGTGTGTATCTCGACCACGGTGTCTATCTGCACGCCTGCCCCGGCGGCATCAGCATCGGCGAGGGCAGCCTGGTGATGAAAAACGCCATTCTGCATGTCTACAACTTTCGCAACCTGCCCCATGCGGGCATCCACATCGGTGCCCGTTCGCTGGTGGGCGAAAGCTGCATTTTGCGGGGCCAGGGCGGCATTCACATCGGCAACGATGTCTACCTTGGCACACTGGTGCAACTGCTGGCAGTAAACCATATCTTCAACGACACCACCCGCCCGATCAGCGAGCAGGGCATTACCGCCCAGGGCATTCACATCGGCGATGGCTCGTGGGTCAGCAGCGGGGCGATTGTGCTGGACGGGGTTTCGATTGGCCGCAATGCGGTGATTGGGGCCGGAGCGGTGGTGACAAAAGATGTGCCTGACTATTGCGTAGCAGTGGGCAACCCGGCGCGGGTGGTGCGCAACCTGCGCGAAGCGCCCCTGCCTGCCACACGCCAGCCAGAACTAGCGATTTATTAATGTTGTTTCAGCAAAAGGAGCGCCGCGTATGACGACTCTCTCGGTTGTTATTCCTGCCTACAACGAAGAAGATGGGATTGCGGCGATTGTCGAACGGGTGCTGGCGATTGAGCCAGACCTGGCGGCAATTGGCGTGGAGCGATTGGAATGCATTGTGGTGGACGACGGCTCCCGCGACCGCACAGCCGAGATTGTGCAGGGCTTTGGCCCGCGAGTGCGGCTCATTCGGCAGCGCAACCGGGGCTATGGCGGGGCGCTCAAAACTGGCTTCAACGCGGCCCAGGGCGAACTGCTGGGTTTCCTGGATGCGGACAGCACCTACCCGCCGGAACGCTTCCCGCACATGTGCCAGATTGCCATGCAAGGGGCCGATATTGTGATTGGCAGCCGCATGGCGGGCGAACGGAGCGAAATGCCGCTGGTGCGCCGCGTTGGCAACGTGATCTTCGCCACGCTACTGTCGCTCGTTGCGGGCGTGCGCATCAGCGACAGCGCTAGCGGCCAGCGCGTCCTGCGGCGCTCGGTGCTGCCGCGCATCTACCCCCTGCCCAACACGCTCGATTTTACCCCGGCCATGAGCACCCGTGCCCTGCACGAAGGGCTGAACATTGTTGAAACGCCCATTCCCTACAAGGAACGTTCCGGGCGCTCCAAACTGAGCGTGGTGCGCGACGGTTTTCGTTTCTTTAAAAGCATTGTCTGGACGGCGCTGACCTACAACCCCGTGCGTATCTTTGGCGGCGTGGGGCTGCTGCTGCTGCTGTCTGGACTCGTGGTGGCGCTGGTTGCCGCGCTGGCGGGATTGAGCGGCGGTGTTGGCCTGGCCGCGTTTCCGCAGTTTTTTGGTGCGCTGGTGCTGGCCGTGGCCGGGGTCACGCTCTACACCACCGGCACTTCGTTTAGCTACATTGTGGCGTTGTTCCACAAAAGCCCCATTCGCCAGGGCATGTTTGGGCCACGGGGCAATGGCCGCAAGATCGAAAAACACTACTGGTGGTTTGGCATTGTGGCCGTGCTGAGCGGTATTGCGCTCTATGCCGCCGCTGTGCTGTTTGACCTGACCAACCCGGCTCTGGCCACCTCGTGGTTTGCGCCAGTGGTGAGCGCCCTCCTGGTGCTTACCGGCGTGCAACTGGTAAGTGCCTGGGGCCTGGCCCGCCTGCTGGCCGAACTCAGCCGCCGCGACAGCGCTATGCAGGCCGACCTGGCCTGGTCGGGTGCGCTTGACAACGAAGTTACCACCAGCACCGATGTCGCGGTGCAAGGAGCCTGATAACCGAACCTTCGTCTTTCAAATATACCAGTTTTGCAGCAGAAAGAAGCTACCACGGTGTAATCAACTCCCACGAAGGAGGAATCTGCAAGCTGCACCTGCATTATGACACCAACACCTGAGGAGTGGAGCTACCAGTACCTCGGTCAGTGGCATTATGTTCTTGGTTACAGCATTACACTCATGAGCCACAATTGGCCGATTATGCTTGCCCTGGTTATGGTCTTCTGTTGTGGGGTCAAGCTCTACCGCACACCCGAACGTCTCACGGTCTGCTGGTTGTTCGCATGGCTGCTGTTTGGGCTAGCCTACGAGTATCAGAAACACGTAGCGGGCCAACTGCATGAAGCCGTTGATTTTTTGTTAGGTCTTGAATTAGCTTACCTGAATGGACTAGCCCACATGGTGGTGGGGCCAGTCATCACAACGATCCTGTATGGTGCCAGTGCAGTCTTTGCCTGCCAGGCCCTCTGGATGCAACGCAGTCGTTTGGCTCCGTGGGCCACCGGGGCACTTGGACTCATTGGGATTACTGTTATGTTAAACTCAACCCAACCTGCGCTTGCACCAGCCCAGCCCATGTTCTGGGGCCTTTCGCAGCTGGCATGGCGGCGCATGGCCCTGGCAGGCATTGCGCTGTTGGTGCTGGTGCTGGCCTTTGTCAACCTTGAAGCTGCACCCCGCACCTGGTTCGACGAAGGTTCACACCTGCATGTGCCCAAAACGCTGGTGCAATATGGTGTGTATGCCGATATTAGCGCGGAAGGGTTTCGCTATTTTGGCCCCACGGTTGGCGTTGGCCCCACGGTGATGCTGCCCATTGCGGCTAACTTCCTGATGTCTGGCATCGGGCTGGTGCAGGGGCGGCTGGTGATTGTGGTTTATCTGCTGGTCGCGCTGGTGGCCTGTTATGCCCTGGCCCGGCGGCTCCACGGCGGCGGGGTGGCCCTGGTGGCGCTGCTGCTGGTGCTGGCCTCACGCACCTACGGCCACGAAGGCATGCTTGAGTATGGGCGGCAGGTGCTGGGCGAAGTGCCGGGGGTGGCTTTTCTGGCCCTGGGCCTGCTGGCCTGGACGCAGGCGATTTCGGTGCGCCAGCAGGCATGGCGCTACAGCCTGCTGGCAGGCATTGGCTTCGGACTCGCGCTGGTCACCAAAAATCAATTCGTGCTGATTGTGCCCGCCACGCTGGCCCTGCTCGCCTTGCTCGACTGGTTTTACTACCGGGCGGGCAGCTGGTGGCTGCGCATTGCCCCGCTCACCATCGCCTGCGCCTTTTTTGGTGCCTGGACATTGATACAGCTTCAGTTCCTGGGGCCAGATGGATTTATGGCCAACCTGGCCCGCACCCGCCAGGCCGCTGGCGGCGCGATCTTCGTGTTTGAGGGCGCGGCAACCATGCGCGCAGCCGACTACCTGGTGCAGGTGTTTGGGGGTTTGCTCATTCCGGCACTGCTCTACCGGCTGTGGCGTTGCCGCGAACGCACCCCCACCGCTTTTGCTGAACTGGCGGTGGTGCTGCTGCCACTGCTCTGGATCTGCTGGTACATGGTCTCGCTTGGCTGGCCCCGCTACGCCTTTCCGGCGGTGGTGCTAGGGGCTTTCTCCGTGGCCCGGCTCGCCGCCGACCTGTGGGGCTACCTCCGCAAAAACCAGCGCCCATTGCTGGCTAACCTTGGTGCCACCTATCTGGCCCTGGTGATTGCCTTTCCGCTGGCGCTCACCACGCGGGTGGTGCTGACGCCAGACTACAGCCCCCAGTGGATGGCGGCCTACCTCAACCAGCACGTGCCCACCGCCACCATTGTGGAAACCTGGGAACCGGAGTTGGGCCTGCTCACCGACCATCGCTACCACTACCCGCCGACGGAATTGCTCGACACTGCCGTGCGGCAAACCTGGCTTGGCGGCAAACCACTCGCCTATGATGGCCTGGCTGCCCGCCCGGAGTACGTCGTGGTAGGGCCGTTTGGGGCCTGGGTCAACATCTACAATCAAGAAACATTACAGCGGGACTATCAGATTATCTACCGGGTTGGGCCATATGTGCTGCACCAGCGCACGGCGGGGCAGTAGCGTGCAGATGTAGTGTGGACTTCAGTCCGCGCCTTGTATGCCCGACACTAGTAACGCGGACTGAAGTCCGCACTACCACTACCTTTATTATTATAGATACATCGTCACAAGCTTGTTGTCGCACTGCCGGAGCAAAACAATGCAGGCTGGAATAAACATACGCATGCTGGCCCTGATTGCCGTACTTTTTCTGGCCTATGTCTATGTGTTGCCGCGCTGGTCAGACTGGAGCCAGAACTCGCGCCTCAATCTGGTGCTGGCCGTAGCCGACGATGGCACAGTGAAGATTGACCGTTACGTGGCCAACACCGGCGATTACGCCCTGTTTAATGGCCACGCCTACACCGACAAAGCCCCCGGACCGGCCTTTCTGGCTCTGCCCGTCTACATGGCGCTCCGCCCGGTGATTGACCACCCGCTGGTGGTGGCCCGTTCGCAGGCCCTTGGTGCGGGCGATGCGATGGCGGGCACGTTGCGCACCGATGGCACGGGCCTGCGCAACGACAAACTCCGCTACGCCCTGGTGCAATACAGTATGACGGCGCTGGTGATCGCCCTGCCAGCTGCCCTGTTTGGCGCACTCTTCTTTCTGGCGCTGCGCTGGGTGGGGGCCAGCCCAACGCTTGCCGCCCTGGGCACGCTGGCCTATGGCCTGGCAACGGCAGCCGCACCCTACGCAGGCAACTTCTACAGCCATCAGCTGGTGGCTACGCTTATCTTTGGAGCTTTGATGGTGGTGTGGCGCGGCGGCTCCACCCCGAAGTATGGCACGATCTGCGCCCTGCTGGCCGGGCTGCTGCTGGGCTGGGCCATTATTAGTGAATACCCGGCGGCGCTGGCAGCCCTGATCATTGGCGTGTATGCCCTGTGGCGACGTGGTTGGCGCTGGGCGTTGCCAATGGCGCTGGGTGGCTTCATCCCTGGCTGCCTGCTAATGGCCTACAACATGGCCGCTTTCAACACCATCTGGCCGGTGGGCTACGCCCATTCGGCCCTGTGGCAAGAGCAGCACCAGACCGGCTTTATGAGTCTCACCTACCCCCAGCCTGCCGCCCTGTGGGGGCTGCTGTTTAGCGATTTTCGGGGCCTGTTTGTGCGGGCACCCTGGCTGCTGCTGGCCCTGCCGGGCTATGTGGCCTGGTGGCGCAGCCAGCGCTTGCGGGCCGAATGGTGGGTCGCCCTGCTGATCCCGGTTGCCTTCCTGCTCTTCTATGGCTCCTCGGCCATGTGGTGGGGCGGCTTTGCGGCTGGCCCCCGCTACATCGTGCCGATGATCCCGTTTCTGGCCCTACCCGCCATCTGGTGGCTGGCAACTGCGGCACAGCAGCAGTGGCAGCGCTTGCTGGCCTTTCTGCTCGTGAGTCTCTCGTTGCTGCTTACCTGGATGGAAGCGGTGGCGGGGCAACTCTTTCCCACCGATGCCCAACGCGCAACCTGGACAGAGGTGGTGCTGCCCGCCTGGGCCAACGGCGATATTGCCCGCAACCTGGGCATGGCCCTGGGGCTAGACGGCGGGTGGAGCCTGCTGCCGCTGCTGGTGCTGCTGGGCGGGGCCGTTGCGCTTGTTGGCCTACCCACCATGCGCCGCCGCCCAACTCTTGCGCACAACGAACAACTTGCCACTGGCGACTAGCGGAGACCACCCCCCATGCGCATTCTGCTGCTGACTCAGGTGTTACCCTACCCGCCCGACAGCGGGCCAAAGGTCAAAACCTACAATGTCATTCAATACCTGGCCCGCCACCACGAAGTTACCCTGGTATCGCTCATTCGCTCGCCCAACGAGGAGACTCACGCGGAGAAGCTGCGCGACCTGTGCGCCGCCGTGTACACGGTGCCCCTCAAACGCTCGCGGCTGCGCGACCTGGGCTACCTGGCCCATAGCCTGCTCAGCGGGCGTTCATTTATTATGGCCCGCGACGCCTGCCCCGCCCTCGACCAGCTGCTGGCTGAGCTGAGCCGTCAGCACGAGTTCGATCTGGTGCATGCCGACCAGCTCAACATGGCCCAGTTTGCCCTGAAGCTGCCCGGCATTCCCACCCTGCTCGACCAGCACAACGCCGTGTGGACAATTGTGCAACGGATGGCTGCCCATAGCGCTTCGCTCCCGCGCCGCATCTTTCTTGAACTGGAAGCCCGCCGCCTGCGCCGCTATGAAGCTGAGGTCTGCCAGCAGTTCGATGCAGTTGTCACCGTGAGCGACCCTGACCGGCAGGCGCTGGAACTGGCAATGCAGGCCCAGGGCCTGCCCCTGCCCACCCAACCCTTTCCGGTCATCCCGATTGCGGTAGACGCCCAGGGCGAGCCACCGGTGCAGCGGGAAGCCAACCCACGCACCATTCTGAGCATGGCAACCATGTTCTGGCCGCCGAATATTGATGGGGTACTCTGGTTTGCCAATGAAGTCTATCCACTGGTGCAGCAAGCCGTGCCGGATGTACAGTTTGTTATTGCTGGTGCCCGCCCGCCCCAGCGGGTGCAACGGCTGGCCGAACAGAACCCCAGCATCAACGTCACCGGCTATGTGGAAGACCCGTTGCCCTACATGCAGGCCAGCGCCGCGCTGATTGTGCCGGTGCGGGCGGGCGGCGGCATGCGGGTAAAAATTCTCGAAGCGCTCGCCCGTGGCATGCCAATTGTTTCCACCACGATTGGCTACGAGGGCATTGACCTGACCCCCGGCGAACACCTGCTGGTGGGCGACACGCCCGCCGCCTTCGCCGAAGCGCTCATACGGCTGCTGCGCGACCCGGCACTGGGCCGCACGCTGGCAGCCCGTGGGCGGCGGCTGGCCGAAGAGCGTTACGACTGGCGTGTGGTCAACCGCGAGCTTGATGCCGTGTATGCGGCCCTGCCCCAGCCACAGCAGCGGCTCATTGCCGCCGGAGAGCCTGAATGATCACAACAACGCAGCACCGTTCCAGCCATGTGATGCGCCAACCTTTTGCCGACTCAGCCAGCCGCCGCGTGCTGTTTGTTGCGCCCTATGTGCCCTCACGCATCCGCGTGCGCACCTTTCACCTGCTGCGGGGTCTGGTTGCGTGGGGCCACCACGTCACGCTGTTCTGCCCGGTGAGTAGCAGCGAGGAAGCCGCTGAACTTGAGGCGTTGCGGCCATTCTGTGCTGAGGTGGTGGGCGTGCCCCACCCACGCCGCGCGGTGCTGGCCAACTATGTGCGGGCCGTGCCCACGGGCCTGCCCCTGCAAGCAGCCCACAACCTCAGCCCGGCGCTGGTGACGGCCCTGCGCCACACCATTGCCAGCGGAAAGTACGACGTATTACATGTTGAACATCTGCGGGGAGCCGAACTGGCACGGCTGGCCCGGCAGGGCCTTCCCGATGCGCCGCCAGCAGTGTACGACTCGGTGGACTGCATTAGCCTGCTGTTTGAGCGGGCACTGCGGGCCAACCCCAGCCTGAAAACGCGGGCAATGACCCTGGCCGACCTGGCCCGCACCCGCCGCTACGAAGCCGCCAGCCTGGCCTATTTCCAACATGTGGCAGTCACCTCGCCGGAAGATCGTTGGGCACTGAAGCTCCTGCACCAGCGCCATGCCAGCGGCGAGCATGCGCCCATCACGGTGGTACCCAACGGGGTTGACCTGGACTACTTCAGGCCGCAGGCCACACCCCGCGACCCGGCTACAATTCTGTTTAGCGGCAAAATGAGCTACCACGCCAACCACAGCGCCGCCCACTTCCTGCTGAGCCAGATTATGCCGCTGGTGTGGCGCGAACGCCCCGAGGCCCGCGTGCTGATTGTGGGGTCGAAACCCGCCCCCGACCTTCAGGCGTTCGCCAACGACAGCCGGGTGACGGTGACGGGCTATGTCCCCGACCTGCGGCCCTACATGGCGCGGGCCACCCTGGCCGCATGCCCGTTGCGCTACGGCGTGGGCATTCAAAACAAGGTACTGGAAGCTATGGCCATGGCCACCCCGGTGATTACCGTGCCGCAAACGCTGGTAGCCCTGGCTGCCCAGCCGGGCCGCGACCTGTTGCTGGCCCAGGACGCGGCAAGCTTCGCGCAAACCATCATCCAGCTGCTGGATGACCAGGCCCTGCAACAACGGCTCGGCAGCAATGGCCGCGCCTATGTCGAACAGCACCACAACTGGCAGAGCAGTGTTGCGCAGCTCAATACCTGTTATGCCACTGCCAGCCAGACTAAATGGTTTGTCAACTCCATTTCCACAGCCATTTAGGCCCCCGTTAGCACGTAAAGCAAAAATAGCCTTACAACCAAGATACATGATACGCCAGGTGTAAGGCAATTTCTACACTTTTACGTGTATTTTGCCCTGGACTCATATTGGCCGCAACATCAAAAGGAGCCACTTCATGGCAGCAGAATCAGTCGCCCTCTCCATCATCATCCCATGCTTTAACGAAGCTGAAGGGGTGCAGGCAATGCACGAACGGCTGGTGGCAGTGTGGCCAACGCTGAGCCGGACGGGGCAAACCGAACTCATTCTGGTGGATGATGGCAGCACCGACGCCACCTACACTCTGCTCCAGCAAGCCTTTGCCACATGGCCCAATGCCCGCATTGTGCGCCACAACCAGAATCAGGGCCTGGGGGTTGCGCTTCGCACCGGCTTTAGCTACGCCCGGGGGGCCATTATCGTCACATGCGACAGCGACGGCACCTACCCATTCAACGAAATCCCGAACCTGCTGGCCCGGCTCGGCCCAGATGTAGATATTGTGACTGGTTCGCCCTACCACCCGGAGGGCGGGATCGAAAATGTGCCTGCCTACCGCATTTTCCTGAGCAAAGGAGCCTCGTTCCTCTACCGGGTGCTGGTGGATGGGCGCATCAACACCTACACCAGCATGTTTCGCGCCTACCGCCGCCCCGTGGTTGAACGGGTGCAAACCCGCGCCACCGGCTTTCTTATGGTGACGGAAATGCTGGTGGAAGCGATGCTAAATGGCTTCCACGTGGCTGAATACCCGGCGGTGCTGCGCGTCCGGCGCTATGGCCAGTCCAAAGCCCGGGTTGCCCGCATCACCCGGACGCACCTGGAATACCAGGCGAACCTGCTGCGCCGCCGCCTGTTTGGCAACAGTGCCGCACTCTCATCAGGCACACGTTAACTGCTCATTGAAGGACACCCCATGCAACAGACCAAGGAGTTTAGCCCGGGCCGAACGGAACCAGCCCGGCCTCGTGGCCTCGGTGCCTGGTTCCGCACGAAAAGGATACCTATGGAAACGATTGTCTTCATTCTTATTGCTACCGTTCTTGGTGTCACCGGGCAACTCATGCTCAAACATGGCATGGGCCAGATGGGGCCACTCCAGGTGAGCGTAGACACCTTTCTACCCACCGTCTGGCGCATGATGACGGCACCATTTGTCGTTGGCGGTCTGCTCATCTACGGCTTCGGCACCTTCTTCTGGCTGGTGACACTATCACGGCTCGATTTGAGCTATGCCTATCCCTTTGTGAGTCTGAACATCGTGATCATTTTCTTCTTTTCCTGGCTCATTATGCGCGAAGACATCAACCCCCTCCGTGCTGCTGGCATGATTGTTATCTGCGCTGGCATTTTGCTTGTTGCTCGTTCTTAACCTACATGCTGTAAGGAATATCCATGGAACACCTTGACGCCTACCTTCGCCAGATGTCTCAGACGATGAATGCTATGTGTCGCCGTAGTATGCAGGAGATTGCTGATGCACTCTGGGATACCTACGAACGCGATGGCACGATTATCATTTGTGGTAATGGAGGCAGTGCTGCAACTGCTTCGCACTTTGCTTGCGATCTCGCCAAGTGGACGGCCCGGCCCGGTGTGCGCCGGGTGCGTGCCCTGGCCCTGACCGACAACGTGCCGCTAATGACGGCCTATTCCAACGACCAGAGCTATACCGATGTATTTGTTGAGCAGTTGATCGGCCTGTACCGCCCCGGCGACCTGGTGTTTGCGATTTCGGGCAGCGGCAATTCTCCCAATGTCTTGCGGGCAATTAGCTGGGCCAATGAATTACATATACCTACCGTTGGCATCACCGGCTTCGATGGCGGCCAGCTGGCCAGAATCGTGCGCCATTCGCTGCGGGTAGACAACCACTCGATGCCCCAGGTGGAAGATGCCCATAGCGTTGTGTGCCATGCGCTAGCGGTAAATATGGGCCTGGCGATTGACCGGCAGCGCCTGGAGGTGAACCTGGAGCTGAAAGCGCCCAACCCAGTGCTGATCGCCCGCTCGTTAGGAGCATCGGCATGATCCCCATTTCCCGCCCACAGATCGGGCCAGAAGAAGAAGCCGCCGTGATGGCCGTGCTACGCTCTGGCATGCTGGTGCAGGGGCACCAGGTCGAAGCGCTTGAAGCGGCCTTTGCCAAACTGTGCGGCGTGAGCCATGCCGTTGCCGTCAGCTCGGGTACAGCGGCGCTGCACCTGGCCCTGCTGGCCAACGGTGTCGGCCCCGGCGACGAGGTCATCACCACGCCGTTTAGTTTTATCGCCACGGCAAATAGCATTCTGATGGCCGGGGCAAAGCCGGTGTTTGTGGATGTGCATAACAATTGCTTTAACCTTGATGCAGGCCAGATTGAAGCTGCCATTACGCCGCGCACCAGGGCCATTATGCCAGTGCATCTCTATGGTCACCCGGCGGAGATGGCCACCATCACGGCAATTGCGCAACGGCACGGCCTGGCCATTATTGAAGATGCCGCCCAGGCCGTTGGCGCAACCTACCACAACCAGCCCATTGGCGGTTTTGGCACCGGCTGCTTTTCGCTTTATGCCACAAAAAACATTATGTCGGCAGAAGGCGGCATCATCACCACCGATGACCAGGGCATTGCCGAGCGTCTGCGCCTGCTACGAAGCCACGGCAGCCGGGTGCGCTACTACCACGACGACTTTGGCTACAACTTCCGCCTGACAGATCTACATGCGGCGATTGGCGTGGCCCAGTTCGCCAAGCTGGAAGCGTTTACCGCACGGCGTATCGCCAACGCGGCCTATCTGAGCACACATATTCGGCACCCCCTGGTGGTAAAACCCCACGTTCGGGCGGGGGTGCGCCATGTCTTTCATCAGTACACCATTCGGGTGCCGGGCGAATGGCGCGACGCCGCCGTGCGCCAGCTTCAGGCCGCCGGAGTGGGCAGCGCGGTGTTCTACCCGGTGCCTATCCCACAACAAACCTACTACCGCAAGCTGGGCTACGAGGTGGAACTGCCGGTGAGTGACCAGATGAGTCGCGAAGTGCTGTCGCTGCCGGTACATCCCGCCTTGAGCGAGGACGACCTGACGACCATCGCCGCCGCTGTGAATGGGCTGCAACTGGCATAAGCAGTGCTGAAAGCCGGATGACTGATCTGTAATTCGCAAACAATACTTCGCAGATACAACGAGGCACATTATGGTTGATGTGGTTGGTGGTGGCATTCTTGGCCTGACACTGGCGTATGAACTGCTGAAGCAGGGGCAGCAGGTGCGCGTGTGGGAGCGTGCCCAGACCCTTGGTGGCTTGATGGGGCGCACAACCCTGGACGAACTTGGCGGCGTTCAGGTTGACCGCTACTACCACGCCATTCTCAACAGTGACCGCACCTTGATGGGGTTGATG
>JALONX010000101.1 GCA_025454695.1 Chloroflexaceae bacterium | reverse complement strand
CAGACCCCCGCATGTGACCCCATTAGCAGCGAGTTGTAAGGTGGCGAATGCCTCCCCTGTTTGCCATCCAACTGATGTGGCCAAGCACGAGATTTCTGTTTGCACCACTGTTATGTTCCTAAAATCACAAAACCCTTACATCAGCTTGAGGCTTTCGCCATTGGCAGCCCGGAGGCATGCACCACAAATTGTCCGCACGGTACCAAGTTCCATTTGGGGTTCCAAGGGGCGTTGCCCCTGGCCGGGGGTGTCGGGGGCCGGATGGCCCCTGACCGCCCGCTGCGTAGGCGAACCAATTGGCTCACCGCTCCATCAACCCAGCCTCCTGTAAGCGCCGCTGCACACTGGCGATCAGCGCCTGTCGGCGTTCGAGGTCGCGGCGGGCGTCGCTGCGCACTTCGATGATGGTAGAGGCCCGCCCGCTGATGCTGGCGGCGAAGGCCTGACGGAAGCTCTCGCGGTCGCTGGCCCGCACATAGTCCAGGCCATAGAGCTGGGCGGCAGGCGCAAAATCAAGGCCGTGGGGCGTCACAAAATAGTCGGTGAACTCAGGCTCAAAACCCTTGATCGGCAGGCGATGAAAGATGCCGCCGCCGTCGTTCTGCAGCAGCACAATCGTGATCGGCACGCCGCAGCGCCGCACGGCCAGCAGGCCATTCATGTCGTGGTAAAACGTTATGTCACCCACAATCGCCGCCAGCGGTGCGCCGGGGCGAGCCGCGCCAATGCCAAGGGCGGTGGAAAGGTTGCCATCAATGCCCGAGGCACCCCGGCTACCGTAGGCCGCCAGCGCTTTAGCACCCGGTCGGCCAAACTGGTCGAGGTGGCGCACCGGCAGGCTGTTGCCCACAAACAGGGCCGCCTCCGGGGGCAGCAGGTCAAGGGCGTCGGCGACCATCGTCCCGTCAAAGGGTTCGCCCTGGGCCAACTCCTCCGCAATCACCCGCCATGTGAGCGTCTCAATTGCCCGCCAGCGTTCCATCCAGCTGCTCTGGCGCGGGGCGAGGTGGGGCAGCAGCACCTCAATAAAGCGGGACTCGTCGGCATGCATGAAGTGGCTGGCCCGGTGGCTGTCGTCGGCCCAGACGCCGTCGCCGCGCACATGGATCACCGCCTCGGTCGCGCCGCTGTCGAGATACTGGTTGAGCCATTTTGAAGTTGGCACCGCGCCAAAGCGCAGCACCAGCTCGGGCGGGGCCAGGTTGGGCTTGCCGAAAAGAAAGGTGTCATAGCCGCCGATGATGGCGGGGTGGCCAAAACGCACCCCAGAAACGCCGTCGGCCAGCACCGGGTAGCCAGAGCGCTCAGCCAGATCGCTCAGCAAGGCCCCAAATGGCCCGCCGGGGCAGCGCGGCCCACACACAATCAGCCCCCGTTCGTGCTGCTTGATCAGGGCGGCGACTTCGGCGATGGCGGCTGTTTCCACATGGCTGCTGCCGCTTGCGAAGCGAGTGTAGGGAGCCTGATCCTGGCGGGGGCGGGCGTCTGCGGGCGGCTCAAGGGCATCGCCTGCCACGGGCGTCGGTTCCAGCGGTGGGCGAAAGGGCAGATTGAGATGGACAACGCCCTGGCGTGGCCCGCTGGCTATGGCCACGGCCCGCCCGGCCAGGGTGCGCAGGTTGCGGGTGGCCAGGGCGGTGGGTGTCGCCTCAGCCAAGGGGGCGTCCACGCTCCACAGGGTAAAGTGGCCAAACATCTTCACCTGGTCAATCGTCTGGTTTGCGCCGCTGTGTCGCAACTCGTGGGGCCGATCGGCGGTAAGCACCAGCAGCGGAACCCCGGCCTGGTGGGCCTCCACAATCGCCGGGAAGAAGTTGGCGGCAGCAGAGCCAGAGGTGCAAACCACGGCGGCGGGCCGATTGGTGGCCAGGCCCAGGCCCAGGGCAAAAAAGGCCGCGCTTCGCTCATCCAGGTGCGAGGAGACCTGGATGGCCGGGTGGCGGGCAAGGGCTAGCACCAGGGGCGTGTTGCGCGAACCGGGGGCCAGGCAGGCGTGAGTTAGCCCGGCGCGGGCCAGCTCATCCACCAGAATCTCAGCATAGAGTGTGTTACGATTTGACATAAATAAAAACCGGAAAACCTCTCGCAAAGGCGCAAAGCTCACCAAGGATCGCAGATGAACGTGTTTAAGCTGTCTATTGCGGCTTTGCGTAGACTAAACTTGCCTGTTACTTCATTGCTAGCGCCTCCAGCTCGCAAAGGCGCAAAGCTCACCAAGGATCGCAGATGAACGTGTTTAGGCCGCCCTTTGCGGCTTTGCGGCTTTGCGAGAGCTACTATTCCTCTTACTTAATCGCGAGTGCTTCCAGCATGGGGCGGAATTTGAGCGCGGTTTCGTCCCATTCGCGCTGCGGGTCGCTGGCGGCCACAATGCCCGCCCCGGCGTAGAGCCAGGCCCGCTGCCCCTGGGCCACCGCCGAACGAATCGCCACGCCAAATTGACCGTTGAGCTTATAGTCAATCCAGCCGACCGGGGCGGCATACCAGCCACGCGGAAATGGTTCCAGTGCGGCAATCAGCTCCATCGCCACTTCACGCGGTTCGCCGCCGAGGGCCGGGGTGGGGTGCAACGCCGCCAGCACCGGCACCACGCCGCTGGCCCGCTGCAAACTGCCTTCCATGGGCGTATGCAGGTGCTGAATATTGCTCAACGTCATCACATCGGTGTTGCCCACGCGCAATTCGGCGGTCAGTGGGGCCAGGCGAGCGGCGATGTGGTCAACCACAATCTGGTGCTCCTGCCGATCCTTGCCGCTGTCGAGCAGCTGTCGGGCGAGGTCGGCATCCTCGGCGGGGCTGCTGCCACGACGGATGCTGCCCGCCAGGGCCATGGTGGCCACATGGTGGCCCTGCACCTGGGCCAGCAGTTCGGGCGTGGCCCCGAAAAAGGCGCAGCGCGGGCGCGGCTCAAACAGAAAGCGGTAGGTGTCGGGGTAGGCGTGGGCCAGCCGTTCCAGGGCGCTATCAACATCAACCGGGCTGCTAAAGCTGGCCTCGGCAAAGCGGGCCAGCACCACCTTTTTGAGATCACCGGATTGAATGCGGGCAGTGATGGTTTCGACCCCGTCCGTCCAGTGTTCTAGCGACAACGGATAATGCAGCCTGGTCAAAGTTGGCGGCGGCGGCGCTGCCACTTCTGCGGCCTGAAGCTCGGCGATTTTGGCTCGCAACGCCTGCCGCAGCGCGGGCAGCAGGGCAGCGGGGTCGTCGTCCGGCGGCACATGGGCGTTGAGGGTGAGCCAGCATGCGTCACCTGCCTGCACTAGCTGGTAGTGGGGCAACACAAAATGGGCTGGCGGGAAATCGGCCCAGGCCTGGTCGGGCACAAAATCGTCGCGGAAGGCGAAGCCGCCAAAGAGCCGGGGGGCCGCCAGCGGCTCGCGCTCGCCCAACACAGCGGCATGATCAAAAACCTGGCGAGCCTGGCGTTCAATCTCGCGGAAGCGCTCAGCGCCCCAGGCCATAATCTCCAGCGCCACACCCATGCCCGCAAAGGCCACATTGTCACGGCTATTCTGCCAGAAGCAGCGGGGCTTGCCCCGGGCGTGGCCCACAAAACGGGCCAGACTTACACCTTCACACGGCAGGCTGAGACTGACCAGGCGACCATAGCGTCGTTCGAGGCCGTTGCTGCGGATGGCGGCGGAGGTGCTGCTCATTGGGCTGCCTCGGGTGCGGGGTAGGCCACACTGCGCAGCAGCAGCGGCAGCAGCGACCCGAGAATACGATCCGTGGTTGGCTCGCCGCTCAGCACCCAGCGGATGACGACATTGTAGATCGCGCCCATCCAGGCGTGGGCCACCACGTCGGTGTCCACTGCCGGAATATCGCCCACGGCCACGGCCTCGTCAAGGTAAATTTTGATCAGGGCGGCAAATCGGTCGGTCACGTCGAGGCGCTTTTTCTCAAACACGCTGCCCAGCCCCACCGCCTGCACCAGCAGAATTTTGGCTGGGCGGCGATATTTACCAAAGGTTTCCAGCACCGTCACCAGGGCCGCCCGCACCCGTTCAATGCCAGCACCAGGCTGGCGGGCGATGGCCTCGGTCACCCGCCGTTCCAGCAGGTTGGCAAACTGGTCAACCAGGGCCAGAAAGAGCTGTTCCTTGTTGGGAAAATGAAAATAGATCGAACCTTTTGAGGTGCGCGCCTCCTCAACTATATCGTCCATGCGGGCGTCGTGGTAGCCCCTGGCGGCGAAAATGTCTAGTGCCGCGTCGAGGATACGTTCGCGCGTGCCAGGCTGCACCGGGTTCTCGAAGCTGTGTTTAGCTACCTTCATAGTGAAATATCCCACAAATAGACTGACTGGTCAGTACGGCCCTAGTATAGCACATGACAACGAGTTGAACAAGTTCAATTTTGGAATAAATATGATGACAACTGCTACATACCAGCGTAACTCCGGCGGTTATGTTATACTTGCCGTTAGTGTTCGCTATGACCTGTGGCTCTCAACATCAACCTTCATGCAACGAACCAGAGAGGTGGCCTTTGGAACACTCAACAACACAACTAACCGAAGCAGGGATTGCGGCCCTGAAAGCCGGGCAGCGCAATCGAGCGTTCGAGTTGCTCAGGGAGGCGGTGCAGGCCGAACCGGGGAACGAACGGGCCTGGCTCTGGCTTGCGGGAGCCGCAACTGCGCCAGCAGAACAGCGCTTTTGCCTGGAACAGGTGCTGGCGCTCAACCCGGCGAACAGTGCTGCCCAGCGTGGTCTGGCGGCGTTGCCCCAGGTTCCTGCGACCTCGCCGCTGCCCACCACCACGCCTGTCCGGCCTGCCCTACCCGAACTGCCCGCCGTGGTTGCACCGTCGCCCATGTCGCCTGTTGTGGCCGAACCTGCGCCACCGGAGCCGCCTGCCGCTACGCCAGTGGCAACGTCTGTGTCACCCAGGCCGACGCCAGCCCTGGTGCAACCGAAGACCGCTCCGGCAAAGGCGAGCCAGGCGAACACCTGGAATATTGTTGCCGCGCTGGTCGGCCTGCTGTTTATTGCCGGTGCGGGGGTGCTGCTTTTGTTGAGCCTGCAACGCAATGCAACCGTGGCCCCCTCGCCAGCAGAAGGTCAGCCTGTGGCCCTGGCACCCGCCACAGCAACCACCACGGCCACACCACGCCCTTCGGCCACGCCAAGCCGCACCGCCAGCCCAACCAGCACCGCCACGGCTAGCCCAACTGCCACGCCAACGGGCAGCCCTACCAGTGTGCCAACGGTTGCCGCAACCAGTGCCGCGCCTGCGGCCAGTGGCCCGGCGGGTGCTGGTGTCGCCACACTTGGCACAGACGGGAGTGCCTGGAGTAGCAGCAGCAGGGCACCACAAACACTCGTGGCCACCCTCACCCCCGTGCCCGACTCGTCCACGCTGAGCCTGGAAGCGCTGGTGCTGCGTGGACTCAGGCGCGAGCGGGTGGGCGACCTGGATGGCGCA
The DNA here is from genome assembly GCA_025454695.1 of Chloroflexaceae bacterium. GTDB lineage: Bacteria > Chloroflexota > Chloroflexia > Chloroflexales > Chloroflexaceae > JALONX01. Next base: position 6,316 of record JALONX010000101.1, on the reverse strand, counting down.
TTTGCCGATTACAACGCTGCCCTGGCCCGCGACCCCAACTATGGCCTGGCGCTGTTCTACCGGGGCGATTTGCGGGTGCGCGAGGGCGATCTTCAGGGCGGCATGGCTGACCACGAGCGGGCCAAGCAAGTTGATCCTGACCCAGCTCGGGCAGCTTACCACTGGGCACGTATTCAATCAAGCCTGCGTAACGATGACGAGGCGTTGAACTCCTACACGCAGGCTATTCAACTGAACCCGAACTTTGACCAGGCCTACTTTTCGCGGGGTGTGATTCACCAGCGACAAGGCAATACAGAGCAGGCTTATGCCGATTATACCCGTGCGGTTGAGTTGAATCCCCAGTTTGCCGTGGCCTATGGCAACCGGGGCAATATCTACTATTACCAGGGCAACGCCCAGGCAGCCATTGCCGACTACAGCGCTGCAATTCAGGCCGAGCCGCTCTTAGGGCGTTTCTACTACAGCCGTGGGCGCACGTACCGCTATCTGCTGAAAGACCTGCAACGGGCGCTCGACGATTTTAACAATGCCGTTGCGTTCGACCCGAACGATGCTGCCGCCCGCTGCGAGCGGGGCAGCGCCCGGGCCGACCTGGGCGATTTGCAGGGTGGGCTGGATGACACCACGCTGGCTCTGCAACTCGACCCGCAGTACGTCTGCGCCTACTACCATCGCGGCATCATCTACCGCCAGATGGGCGAATACCAGAAGGCAATTGACGATTTTACCATCGCGATCAGGGCTATGCCCGGCTTTATGGCCCTGTATATGGAACGTTCTTATGCCTACACCGAACTGGGCAACAACAACGCGGCTCTGGCTGATTTGAACCGGGTGATTCAGGCGATACCCAACTACGCCCTGGCCTACAACAACCGGGGGCAGGTTTATGTGAACCTGGGGAATTACAAGGCCGCCGCCGACGATTGGCGCAAAGCGGCGGATTTGTATCGCCAGCAGGGCCAGCCCGATGAAGCGGCTCGCCTGGAAGCGGCCATTCAGCAGTTGCCCAAACCGTGATGGTACAATGAGATGACCAGGATGAGGGCGAGTGGCTAAACGTTGCCCATCTACGCAATTTTGGTGAGGAAACCGAATGAACCGCATTCACAACTTTAACGCTGGCCCCGCCGTGCTGCCTCTGCCCGTGCTGGAACAGGCCCAGGCCGAGATGCTTGACTACCAGGGGCGCGGCATGTCCATTCTGGAGATGAGCCACCGCTCAAAGGAGTACGAGGCTATCAACGCCGAGGCTGAAAGCAGACTCAAGGGCCTGCTGGGGCTAGGCGACGACTACCGGGTGCTGTTTTTGCAGGGCGGGGCCAGCCTGCAATTTGCCATGCTGCCCCTGAACTTTTTGCCCGCTGGCGCAACGGCAAACTACATCGTCACCGGGGCCTGGGGCGAGAAGGCGGTGGAGGAGGGGCAAAAGCTGGGGGCGGTGCATATGGCGGCCAGCACGGTTGAGGGTGGCTTCCGCCGCGTGCCCACGCCCGGCGAGATCAGCCTGAGCGACAGCCCAGCTTACCTCCATTTCACCTCCAATGAGACCATTCAGGGGGTGCAGTGGCCGCAGTTGCCGGACTTTGGCGCGGTGCCGCTGGTGTGTGACATGAGCAGCGACATTCTTTCGCGGCCCTTTGCTGCGGAGAAGTTCGCGCTGATCTATGCCGGGGCACAGAAAAACATTGGCCCCGCTGGCGCAACGGTGGTGATTGTGCGGCAAAGCTGGCTGGAAACCGCCCGCAAAGACGCGCCCGCCATTTTGCGCTATGCCACCTTCGCCAAAAACAACTCGCTCTACAACACCCCGCCGGTGTTTGCGGTCTACCTCACTAACCTGGTGTTGGGCTGGATCGATGCTCAGGGCGGACTCGCGGGCATCGCCGCCGCCAACGAGCGCAAGGCTTCAACTGTCTATCATGCGATTGACCGTAGCAGTGGCTTCTATCGTGGTCATGCGGAAGTTGGCAGCCGCTCGCAGATGAACGTTACCTTCCGGCTGCCGGAGGAGGGGCTAGAAAAGCAGTTTGTGGCCGAGGCCCAGGCTGCCGGGATGGTAGGCCTGGCCGGGCACCGCAGCGTTGGCGGCATCCGCGCCTCGCTCTACAACGCCCTGCCCCAGGCCGCCGCCGATGCCCTGGCCAGCTTTATGGACGAATTTCTGCGCAAAAATGGATAAAGCACGAGAGCCAGAACACAGAACCTAGAACTATCTTAACCAGGGAAATGAAGGAAATAAAGGAAATGGCAACACGAGACTTAGACATCATTTCCTTCATTACTCTGCTCTGTAAAGGAAGTTCTCTTGCAATGCATTGCCATGTCACCCTGACCGTAGGGAGGGGTCTTCACTGCACTACAATGGAGATTCCTCACTCCGTTCGGAATGACAGAGCGGTCATTGTGAACAAACAAACGTAATTGCAGTTGTACTTATTTCCTTTGCGTTCCTTCCTCTGCGCCGCTGCGTTTTTGTCGGGCAATCCTCCGTGCCACCTATGGCTATTGTGCCGTGCGAAAACGCCCCACGTCGAAGAGGGCAATGGGGTGGCGGGTCGCCCCGTCCAGGGCCAGGTCGGCCAGCACCTCGCCGATGACGCTGCAAAACTTGAAGCCGTGGCCAGAGCAGGGCGAGGCCAGCAGCACCTGCGCATGCTTCGGGTGCGGGCTGATGATAAAGTGGTGGTCGGGCGTGAGCGTGTACATGCATGTGACCGCATCCAGAAAGGTGCCATTAAGAGCGGGGATGCGCTCGGCAATCGCAGCTCGCATCGTCTTGATTTCATGTGGATGCACGGTGCGGTCAATCGTTTCGGGGGTGCAGGTGCCCTCACCCTGGTAGAAATAGGCCACCTTCACCCCGCCGGGCGGGCCGGGCTGGTGCGGGAAACCATAAAACGAGATGCCATCGTCCACTTCCCAGATGTAGATCGGGAAGTTGCCCACGGCAAACGGCTGAAGGCCGCCGGTTGGCTCGAACCAGAACAGCACCTGGCGCACCACCTCCAGCGGCAGGCCCAGGTCGGCCAGCAGTGGCGGTGTGTAGGCCCCCGCCGCGATGATGAGTTGGGCTGCCTCGTAGCTGCCCCGCGCCGTCGTCACCCGCACGCCCTCGCCACGCGGCCCGGCTTCCCACGCCAGCGCCGGTTCCTCAAAATGCAGTTCGGCCCCCAGTTCTGCCGCCCGGCTCAGGTGGGCACGCACACAGGCCTCCGGGTCGAGAAAGCCCGCCTTCGCTTCGTAGAGCGCGATCACGTCATCGGCGGGGTGCAACGACGGAAAGCGCCGCCGAATGTCAGCCGCCGTCAGCATTTCGTGGGCCAGGCCGTGGGTCTCGGCGCTCAAGCGTGAGCCAGCCACAGTCTGGCTTGTGGGCGGCCCCATCATCAGCCCGCCGGTGATGGTGAGCAACTGGCCTTCGTTGTCGGTCTCCCGCTCAATCTGTTCCCACAGTTCATAGGCCCGCAGCAGCAGCGGCACGTAGGCCGGGTCTTCCAGGTAAGCCTGCCGAATGATGCGCGAACGCCCGTGGCTGGAGCCGAGGCTGTGGGCGGGCGTATGCCGTTCCAGCCCCAGCACCCGTTTGCCCCGCGCCGCCAGCTGGTAGGCGGTGGCGCTGCCCATCCCACCGAGTCCGAGTACGATCACGTCGTAGAGCATGTAAATCTCCCCAGTTATGAAGGATGAAGTACGAAGTATGAAGTATGAACACCAACGGACTCACGCTGTGGAGCTAGGTACTGCGTACTGCGTAACCTGCACTGTCACTCATCTGGTCATCTGGTCATCTGGTCATCTGGTCATCTGGTCAATTGGCTTACATCCGGCCAGCCGTAGCCCAGTTCGTTGTAGCTGTCGGGGCCAATGGTAAAGGATTTAGTGGTGAGGTACACGCCGCCCATGCGGGTGTAGAAGCGGTTGGCTGGCCCGCCTTCCAACGCCCAGACCAGCAGCGATGTTGCGCCGTTCCCGGCGAGGTGGGCGGCGACGGCCCGCAGCAGCGCCTGGCCCCAGCCCTGGCCCTGCGCTTCTGCCAAAATGTACAGCGCGTATAACTCGCCGTCATAGCCGGGGAAGGTGTTCTGTGGTGGCCCGCCCGAAGCGAAGCCCACCACTGTGCCCTGCGACTCGGCCACAAACACGCATGTTGCACCAGTGCTTGCCGCAGCAATATCCCGTTCCCACTGGGCGGTGCGGCGCTCGTAGCTCAAACTGGCCAGAAACGAGGCGCTGATCAGGCCGTTGTAGGCAGTGCGCCATGTGTCCACATGTACGCGGGCAATCGCGGGGGCATCGTCTGGCTGGGCTGGGCGAATGGGCATCGGAGCTTCTCCTTACTTGCTCGCTAGTATAGCAGATTACACCCAGAACCAAGAGCCGAGAACCGAGAACCCAGAACCAAGAACAGATACTGAATAAAACGTGAAACGTGAAACGTGAACCAGACACGCAGCACGCAGCACGCAGCACGCAGAACCGTTCACTGAGAACCATGTGAGCATCCTGAGTAGGCCACCCCGTGAGCGTATTCAGACCAGACTATCTGAAGGCTGTAGCGACGAGTGCGGCTCGTGCCATCAACTCGCACCCGTCGCACCTTGTCACCTCGTCAGCTTGCCAACCTGTCGCTGTCTGCCGTCCGCTACTCACCGCTTCCGAACAGCAAATGAGCAGTTTGTGATCTGGCGGGTGAGCAACGGAACGGGCTACACTCTCACCATCAACCCAGCCAGCCACGCCGCCGGTTACCACCATGTCTACGTCGAGGGGGAGTTGGGAGAAGCTGCCGCTCCACGTAGTTCACCAGAAAGGAGGCGTATGCCCCGCCTACCGTTGCCCGTCCACGTCAAACACTTTCTTTATTCAGGAGAACTGGAATGAACCTGTGGTACAAACGCGCCGGGGCCGCCCTGGCAGCTGGAGCGCTGGCGGCGGGGCTGCTGCTGCCCGCCCCCTCCACCTATGCCTCAAGCCACCGCGAGGCTCCGCTTATCAGCACCGACCCGCAAGCCGACAATACGGACGTTTACTTCTTCCGCAGCCCTGACCGGCCCGACACGGTGACGCTGGTGGCCAACTACATCCCGCTGCAAGAGCCAAACGGCGGGCCAAACTTCAACAGCTTTGGCGACGATGTGCGCTATGAGCTGCATGTGGACAACAACGGCGACGCCCGCCCGGATGTGACCTATCGTTTTACCTTCCAGACGAAGGTACAGAATCCGAACACGTTTCTCTACATCACCGGCCCGGTTTCGTCGCCCACCGACCCGAACTTTAACCGCCAGCAGAGCTACACGGTGGAACGGGTGACCGCCAGTGGGACGGAAGTGTTGGGCCAGGGCAATGTGCCGCCAGTGAATGTTGGCCCCCGCTCCACGCCCAACTACGATGCGATTGCAGCCCAGGCCATTACCGATCTGCCCGGCGGAATCAAGGCCTTTGCTGGCCCCCGCGACGACCCATTTTTTGTTGACCTTGGCTCCATTTTCGACCTGGGCGGCCTGCGCCCCTTTAACCCACTGCACCTGATTCCGCTGAACCCCGACAAGTTTGGCGGCAAAGGCATTGACGGTGTGAATGGCTACAACACCCATTCCATCATCCTGCAGGTGCCGATTAGCCAGCTGACCCGCGACAAAATGGGGCCAGAGCAGACCAAATCGCCCACGCTCGGCGTGTATGCCAGCGCCAGCCGCCAACGGGTGCGGGTGCTCACTAACGACGGCAGGGCATTGAACAGCGGGCCGTGGGTGCAGGTGTCGCGGCTGGGCAACCCGCTCATCAACGAAGTGATTATCCCGCAGGGGCAAAAGGACTACTGGAACGCGCAGCCGCCCCACCGCGACGCCCAGTTCGAGCAGTTTTACCTGAAACCGGAGCTAGCGGGGATTGTGAACCTGCTCTACACCAAACCCAGCAATCCCAACGGTGTGTTACAGCCGGTTGACGCCGCCAACCGCACCGACCTGAGTCTCATCCTGCTGCAAGGCGTGCCCGGTGTAAACAACACTGGCGCGGTAAAGGCCGACATGCTGCGGCTCAACGTGGCTGCCGCGCCGCTGAAGCCAGTGGGCACGGGCAACCCGCTCACGGTGATTGGTGACCCGGCCACAGTGGAGTTGGGCTTCCCCAACGGTCGCCGCCTGGAAGACGACGTGACCGACATTGAGCTGAAGGCGGTAGCCCAGGGCTATGGGGCCTTCCTCAACGGGGCCTTTGGCCTACCCAACAAAACCCCCAATAATCTGGTGGGCGATGGGGTGGACAAAAACGACAAGCCCTTCCTGTCCAGCTTTCCCTACCTGGC
>JALONX010000823.1 GCA_025454695.1 Chloroflexaceae bacterium | reverse complement strand
TGCCCTGCGGATCGTGGTAAACTAGCGCCAGTGTCACGCTCATAACATCTCCCTGTGAGTCTACCGGGTGGAATAGCGCAAATCGTCCGAGCAAGAGGCCCTACCACACGGTGACGTGATTGGATAGGTTCAACTAAGAAAGGAGTTCACCCATGCTTCCTGACATCATGCGAACCCTGTATGCCTACAGCACCTGGGCCAATGAGCGCATTCTGGAGACTGCCACCGCCCTCCCGCTGGAGCAGTTCACGGCCACCGATGGGACAGCTACTTCGATCCGTAACACCCTCGTGCATGTTGTGAGTGCCGAGCAGGTCTGGTTGCGGCGCGCGGCAGATGGCACTACACCGCCAGCCCTTAATCCCGCTGACTTTCCCGACGTGGCCAGTATTTGGGCCAGGTGGACGGCGATAAACGCTGAGACCGCCCTGAGACCGACCCTACCCCACTCGCCCCAGCCACCCCCGCGCAAAGGCCACCATCTCATCAAAACCCATGGCCTGGCCTGCTGCCCAGGCGGACTGGAAGGCGGGCTTGCTGAGGGTGTCACGGGCTGTCGCCAGGGCGGCCTCATATTCGGCCCGGGCGAGGGTGTGGATGGGTGTGTTGCTCTGCTGATGCTGGTTCAGCGCGGCGCTCAGCAACTGCACGCATGGTTCGGCTGCGTTCGCCAGCACGGTCACGGCAATCGTGCCGACGACGCTGAGCAGATTGTCCCGCGACCCCATCTCCAGAAAGATGGTCAGGCTTTCCTGCAGGGTGGCTGTGCAGCGGGCCTTGTCGCCCACCGCACGGTAGACGTAGGCCAGGTTTTCCAGGGCGATGGCACTGTTGTAGCTGTTGTTGAGTGTTCGCATCAAGCTCAGCGCCTCCTCGGTGTAGCGCCCCAGGGCGGCAATATCGCCCAGGCCGTGGGCCGCGCTGCCCAGGTTGGCCAGGGTCAGGGCCACGCTGAAGGTGTCCTCGTGCTGGCGGTGCAGGGCCAGGCTTTCGCTGAGCAGGCCGTGGGCCTCGGCGTAGAAGCCCTGGCGGAGCTTGCTCAGCCCCAGGCTGCCTAGGTCGTGGGCCAGGCCGTAGCTGTCGTTCTGTTCTCGGTCAAGGGCCACACACGCTTGCAGCAGCCCTTCGGCCTCGCCGTAGCGCCCCTGTTGCGACCATGTTGCGGCCAGGTTGCTCATCGCTGCCACCAGTTCCGGGGGTGAACCGAGGGCACGGCGCATGGTCAACTCCTGCTGGTAGTAGTGCTGAGCTTCTTCAAAATCGCCCTGCCGATGGGCCAGCGCCGCCAGTCCCTTCAATACGCCGGCGTGGCTGGTTGGCTCAACGCCGTTTTCGCTCATGCCATGCAGCAGCTGGCCGAGCCATTCGCGCCCCTCTCGCAGGTAGTCGCGCCGCCACCAGAAGCGCACCAGTGCCCCGCCAAGCGCGGCGGTTGGCCCAATCTGCCCGTGCGCCAGACCCCAGGCCAACGCCGCCCGCATGTTGTTGTGTTCTCGTTCCAGCCGATCCAGCCACTGCTGCTGCTCCGCCCCGGTGAGCTGCGGCTCGGCCCGTTGGGCCAGGGCCAGCATGGCTTCGAGATGACGCCGGTGCGTCGCCTCGGCCTCACCCGCTGCCGCCATGTGGTTAGCGGCATATTGGCGAATCAATTCGTGCATGTCGAAGCGCCCCTCGCCTGCCCGCCGCAGCAACGATTTGTCACACAATGCGTGCAGCTGCGGCATGGTTGCGCCCGCTACCGCCGCCGCTTCCGCTTCTTCAAACCCGCCGCGAAACACGGATAAACGCCGCAGCACCTGCTGTTCGCCGGGCGTGAGCAACTGCCAGGAGTAGCTGAAGGCGGCCTGAAGGCTGCGCTGGCGTTCAGGCAGATCGTGCAAATCGCTGCTGAGGGTGGCAATGCCCGTTTCGAGTGCGGCGGCAATCGCAGCGCAGGGCTGCTGGCGGGTGGCGCTGGCGGCCAGTTCCAGGGCCAGGGGCAGCCCTTCCACCACGCGGCAGATGCTGGCCACGGCTTCGGCTTCGGCCTCAAGCCTGAAGCGCCGCTGCACCTGCCTGGCCCGCTGCACAAACAGACTCACCGCCGCGCTTGCCGCCAGTTCACCGCTGCTGCTGTCCAATGCTGGCACGGCCAGCCCACCAAGGTCGAAGAGCCATTCGGCCCGTAGCGCCAGCCGTTCCCGCGAGGTTGCCAGCAGCGTGACGGCGTTTGTTTCGCGGATGAGTCGGGCCAGCAGCCCCACGCCCGCCAGCAGGTGTTCGAGGTTGTCGAGAACCAGCAGGATTTCCCTGTCTTTGAGGTAGGCAATCAGCTGTTCTTCAGGCTGTCGGTCGGGCTGCGGCGTCAGTTCCAGCGCCGCCAGCAGCGTGGTGGGCAGCAGGCTGGCATCGTGTACACTGGCCAGCGGCAGGTAGACTGCGCCGTCGGCAAAGGCGCTGGCGTTGGCCCCGGCGGCAGCAATCGCCAGGCAAGTCTTGCCCACGCCGCCTGGCCCCACAATCGTAATCAGGCGGTGGGCGGGGTCGGCCAGCAGTTCGTCGAGGGCGGCCAGTTCCTCCTCGCGTCCCAGCGGTGCGGGGCTGTCGGGCGGCAGCCGCAACGGCCTGCCAGGGGCAAACGGGCTGCGCACCGGCTCGCCGTCGCGGATCGCCTGGAAAAGGGCCATTGTCTCTGCTTCCGGCTCCACACTAAATTCGCTGGCCAGAACCGCCTGGCAGCGGGCGAACTGGGCCAGGGACGCGCCCCGGTCGCCCAGCAAGCCATGCAGCTGCATGGCCGCCCGGTGGGCTTCTTCGCGCCAGGGTTCGAGGGCCAGTTGGCGGCGCACCGCTTCCAGCGCCCTGGCGTAGTCGCGGTTGCGCTCGTGGTAGGCAGACAGCTGTCCCAGCCCGGCGAGTGCCTGGCTATGCAGCTGTTCGCGCAGGGGGCGCAGCCACTCGGTGAAGGTCAGACTCTCGTTGCCGGGCATGCCTGCTAGCAGGTCGCCCTGGTACAGGTTCAGCGCCTGTTCTAGCCGGGCGGCACAGGTGGCGCAGCGGCTGATGTGGCGGTGGCGGTGGCTAGCGCACTGGTTCAGCAGGTCGGTAAACTCAGCCACGTCCAGCTGCACATGGCTGGCCGGGTTCAGCTGCACCGTGTCGCGGCGGATCAGCAGCAGCGGCGTGGACTGTTGCTCGTCGCCCAGGGCCTGGCGCAGGTCGGCCAGCACCTGGCGCAGGTTGGTGCGGGCGCTGCTTTCAGGCAGCTCCGGCCAGAGCAGCGCCGCCAACGAGTCGCGGCCATGCACCCGGCCCGGCTCCAGCGCCAGGTAGGCCAGCAGCAGGCGGCTTTTGTGGTAGGCGAAGGTGAGGGGCGCATCGTTGCGCCGCAGCTGCATCGAGCCAAGGAGGTGCATACTCAGGCGCTGGATGGTGGGCCTCCTTTCGTCAGGGGTTACAGTTCTGTCATCCGGGGCTGGTCTGATGTGTCTCTTACGCTCTTCTTACGATGCGCCTGTATGGTACTACACACAAAGGAACGTGGCAACGGTAGCGTGAAACGTAATGCATAATGCATAATGCGTAAGCGCGATTGTGGACATGCGAAATGACAATCTACGGGAGTCGTAGTGCGG
>JALONX010000100.1 GCA_025454695.1 Chloroflexaceae bacterium | reverse complement strand
GCAGGAAGAGCGCCGCGCCGCCCAGGAAGCCGCCGACAATCCAACGCCCGTGGTTGAAGAAAAGGGCCGCCGTGGCCAGGTACGGCCTAAGTGAGTGTAGATTGCAGATTGCAGATTGCAGATTGGCTGCATCGCGTAATCTGCAATCTGCAATCTACCATCTGCAATGCTTACACGAAGAATCATTCCCTGTCTTGATGTAAAAGCGGGCCGCGTGGTGAAGGGTGTAGCTTTTCTCAACCACCGCGACGCAGGCGACCCGGTGGCCCTGGCGGCGGCCTACAACGAGGCTGGTGCCGACGAGTTAGTGTTCTACGACATCACCGCCAGCAGCGACGAACGGGCGATTATGGTGGAGGTGGTGGAACGCACCGCAGCCCAGGTGTTTATCCCGCTCACGGTGGGTGGCGGCATTCGCACCACCGACGACATGTACCGCATGCTGCGGGCCGGGGCCGATAAAGTCTCGATCAACACGGCTGCGGTGCTGAACCCGGCGCTGATTGAAGAGGGCGCAAAACGCTTTGGTAGTCAGTGCATCGTGCTATCGGTGGATGCGCGGCGGGTACACGAGCCGGGTGAGTCGCCCCGCTGGGCCGTCTTCACCCACACCGGGCGCGACCCACGGCCCACCGGCCTGGATGCGGTTGAATGGATTCGGCGCGGGGTGGAGCTGGGTGCGGGCGAAATCTGCATCAACAGCATGGATGCCGACGGCCAGCAGCAGGGCTACGACCTGGAGTTGCTGCGGGCCGTGAGCGACACAGTGGATGTGCCGGTGATCGCCTCTGGTGGGGTTGGCTCGCCCGCCGACATGTACGCCGGAGTAGTGGAAGGCCACGCCGACGCGGTGCTGGCGGCTTCGATCTTTCACTTCGGCACCTACACCATCGCCCAGGTGAAGGAATACCTGGCCGAGCGCGGCGTGCCTGTGCGCAACATGTAGCGCTCGCAAAGGTGCAACTAACGCTCTCGCAAAGCCGCAAAGCTCACGAAGACGTTGCCGATGGACATATGTCTTCGTTACTTTGCGAGCTTTGCGCCTTTGCGAGAAGCCTTTCTGGCACATAAAAAACGCCCCATTTGGGGCGTTTTTTGTTTAGACCGATGTTGTTTAATCGAGATAACCGCGCAGCTTTTTGCCAAGGTGGGGGTGGCGCAGTTTGCGCAGGGCCACCGCTTCGATCTGGCGGATGCGCTCGCGGGTGATGCCAAACTCCACGCCCACTTCCTCAAGGGTGCGGTAGCGCCCATCCTTCAGGCCATAGCGCAACTGAATAATTTTTCGCTCACGCTCGGGCAGCTTTTGCAGCACTTCTTCAATCTGCTCGCGCAACATAGCCGCCGCTGCCGCTTCTGCCGGGGTAGAAATGCGGTCATCCTCAATAAAATCACCCATGCGGCCTTCACCCTCCTGCCCAACGGGCATTTCTAACGAGAGCGGGTGCATGGAGGCTTCCAGGGTACGGCGCACTTTGCTGGCGCTCATGCCCATGGCATCGGCAATCTCTTCCGGGGTCGGTTCGCGTTGCATTGACTGCTGAAGCTTGTGGGAGGTGCGCTTCACCTGGCTAATGGCTTCGCCCATGTGAACGGGCAAACGAATAGTTCGGCTCTGGTCGGCGATCGCGCGGGTAATGGCCTGGCGAATCCACCATGTGGCATAGGTGGAAAACTTGTGGCCTTTGGTGTAATCAAATTTTTCTACGGCGCGCATCAGGCCAATATTGCCTTCCTGCACCAGATCCATCATCGTCAAGCCGTAGGAGGTATACTTTTTAGCGATAGAAACAACCAGGCGCAAGTTCGCCTGAATCAAATGCTGGCGGGCATCACAGCCGAGGGAATTGGCCCGTTCCAGTTCAAAACGCTCGCTCCAGGAGGTGTATTCTTCGCGCTCCAGGCAAGTTCGGGCGGCATCGCCTGCTTCCATCTGCTTGGCCAGCACCACTTCCTGCTCTGCCGTCAGCAGGGGCACCTGGCCAATCTCTTGCAAATACATACGCACCGGGTCATCCAGAGCAATATCAGTCAGGTCAGGTAGCTCAGCCAGAGTTTCATCGTCGCCAGCATGGCTGTCGGCTTCAAGCTCGGCAGCCGACTCGACCACCCTGATGCCCTCAGCCTGGAGGGAGGCATAGAGCTGGTCAACATCGGTGACATGCAACTCGGGCTGAGGAAAGGCTTCTAAAATTTCACTATACGTCAGGTGGCCCTTGGTGCGGGCAGCTTCAAGCAACTGTTCCATCATTGATCCCAACTCCTGCGTGAGCGTCTGCTTTTGTGTAGCCATTGTCATCCTTATGGCTCGTCTATCAGCGGGTGAAAGGAGGTGTTGTCGGACTCGGAGCAGAACAAAGCGGCATCGATTCTTCAGCCCCATAACAGAAAAATTCTGTTATATAGACATAATACACCTATTGTCAAGTACCGCTGATCTGACGAAATGACACCCAATACGTGTGGTTTTGCGCAATACAAACGCTGTACGGCGCGTGTCAAGAGAATCTGAAGGGCCAGAGCCTGTGTATCTGTACCCTGCCCTGACCCTGCTGCGCAATGTGCGAGTGCCGGTGGCAACAAGATGGGCTTGAGCATAAGCCTCAAACCCGGTGTGTTGCACATCTAGAGGGACGCAGACAGGGCACCCCGTTAACTTCCGTGGGTACTATATCATTAGATAACGGTTAAAGTCAACCCCTTTATCCACAATCTTGTAAACAGATTGTCCACATTTATCCACATGTTGTTTGGCGTTCTATTGCTTTAGAACATATGTTTTCAACAATCTGTGTATAAGTACCACTACTATACCAGGACGATGGTAACCCTCATTTTGTCACAACCTATGGACTTATATAACGGTTGCGTGCCTGGCGGGAGATTTCGGGGGTTTGCCTCAGGCTCTCACAGCGTAAGTCCTATCACTGAGTCCATCACCCGGTGCATGCAGAACGGGGTATAATAGCAGTATGTCCCGCTGGTTTCACGCTACATGTTGGTGAAATGGGGAGCCTCTCTCCCTCCACACAAGGAATGTTATGACTGCCGACCTTTCCCGCTACCGCTCCGAATTTCCGATTACAAACAAATACACTTTTTTAAGCCATGCTGCTGTGTCGCCCTTGAGCACCCGTGTGACTAGTGCAGTAACTGAATCCATGCAACTGGCCCAACACGAACCGCTCACCAGAGCCATGCCCCAGTTTCTGGCCCAGTTGCAGGGGCTGCGCCAGCGCCTGGCCACCCTCATCAACGCCCGCTCGGCAGACGAAATTGCCTTAATGCCCAACACTGCCGCTGGACTCAACACCGCCGCTGTGAGTCTGCCGTTGCAAGCGGGCGACAATGTGCTGGTGCTAGACGGCGACTACCCGGCCAACATCTACCCCTGGCAGCAACTGGCCTACAAAGGCGTGATGACAAAGGTTGTGCCGCAGCGTCACGGCGGGTTAGACATTCATCTGCTAGAGCAGCGCATTGACAAACGCACGCGGGTGATTGCGCTTAGCACGGTGATGTTTGCTACCGGCTTTCGCAACGACATTGCGGCGGTAGGCAAGCTTTGTAAAGAACGGGGCATCTATTTTGTAGTGGATGCGATCCAGTCACTCGGTGCGTTTCCGGTGGATGTGCAGGCCTGGCATGCAGATTTCCTCGCCGCCGGTTCGCAGAAGTGGCTTATGTCTATGCCAGGGGCGGGCTTTCTGTATGTGCGGCGTGAACTGCTTGATGAGTTGCAACCGGGGGCTTATGTCGGGGCGGGCAGCGTGGTAGATTTTATGAACTTCCTTGACTACAACCTGACGTTTCCAAACACCGCCGAGCGCTTCAACCTGGGCACGCCCAATATTGCCGGGGGCGTAGCGCTCAACGCCGCCGTGGGCCTGCTGCAAGAGGTCGGCACGCCGCACATCTCGCAGCAGATTAGCGCATTAGTAGATGCCCTGATTGACGATTTGAGCGAGCGGGGCTACCATTTTGTGGCCAGCATTGCGCCTGAGCACCGCAGCGGTATTGTGGTGGCCCAGGTGCCTGACGGCGCTGCTGCATGCAAAAAACTGGAAGACGCAGGCATTATCGCCACCACCCGTGGCACCGGCGTGCGTTTTGCGCCCCATTTCTACAACACGGTGGATGAGGTGCTGCGCGTGGGCGAAGTGCTGGGCGACGCATGATGCGGTTTCACCACAAAGGCACAAAGAACACAAAGATTTTTCATTTCTTTATGTTCTTTGTGCCTTTATGGTTATATTCTGGCTTCAACCAGACTCGAACTGGAACCTGGCCCGGAAGCGTCGTAGCTCCTTCAGCAGTGGCTTGCCCAGCACGGCGATAAACAGCACGTTGCCAATGGCCCGCAGCGAGTCCCAGGCGAACGAGGTAATGCCGTAGAACACCAGGTAGCGCCGCAGGGTTTCGGCCAGGCCCAACCCCGGCTGCCAGTAGAGATCGCCCACTCCGGCGTAGGGCCAGAACCAGAGGTTCATCAGCGCCCCAAACAGCAGCCCCCACAGGTAGCCGTAACCACACAGCACGATGATTTCACCCCAGCCGCCGGGCCGAAGCATGCGGCGAGCCGGAGCCAGCAGCGCCGTGCCCAGCCCCAGCCAGCCCGTCACCAGCATTTGAAACGGCAGCCACGGCCCCACCCCACCAGTGATGAGCGCCGAAACAAACAGCGCCAGCGCCCCCAGCAGAAAGCCAAAGCGCCCACCGTAGACATAGCCCGCCAGCATGATCAGAAAGAAGAAGGTCGGCGCGTCGCCCGGCCCGGCTGGCAGGCGCAACACCGCCACCACCGCCGTCAGCACGCCCAGCACCGCCAGCGAACGGGCGCTGAGCTGGCCGCTGCCCAGTTCGGCCAGCAGCAACACCAGCAGGGCCGGGCCAAGCAGCGCAAACAGCAGCGGCGCATCGGCAGCGCGGGCAGCACCAGCGGAGGCCAGCGTCTGCGACGAGAGAAAAAAGGGATAGAAAAAAGCAGCCAGCCCCAGCAGGCAGATCAGCGCCAGTGTCAGGCGACTGAGCCAGGGCTGTGGGGGACTCACACGGGAAGATGGCGTTGTGGCAAGCATGCGCTCATCATACCATAATCAATCTGCTGGCTTCGGTGGGATGAATTGTGCTATGCTGATTATCAGGGGTTAGGGGTTAAGGGTTAGGGGTTAGGGGTTAAGCCCCCTGTGAACCAACGAACATCAACATGACTACCTGTACTCTTGCATACAGCTCGCGCATAGGCCGTCGGGCTGATGAAGTTTAATCATTAAAACGGGTATACACTCAGCTCGACTTTGTCCATTTCAAACCAAAAGGCCAGTCAATTGGCGAACTGTCAAAAACTCTCATTCCGCATTGCAATGCGGTAGAACAACACTGCTGTAGACGTGCTTGCCGTTTTTGCAGCGTCACCGCATCACAGTGATATGCAAAAAAGGTTGGAACCACCCATACGCTGCGCGTCCTCATGCAGCTTCTCCATGCATCGCAAATGGACAAAGTCGAGCTCAGGCCGTGGCCCTAAAGGGCGAGGCTTGGCGCTGCGAAGCACGCCTGCGCGGGCTGTACCGAATTTAATTTTGAACTTTCATAAACCCTTGGCTCGTGCATGCAAAACCTGCCTGCGCGGGCTACCATATGCGAACCGCGTGAAGCATAATAACCAACCCCTAACCCTTAACCCCTAACCCTTATTTTACATCAAAGGAAACATCATGCGTCGCGGGATTCTTCTTCTCATCTGTACAAGTTTGCTGCTGGCGGGCTGTGGTGTAGCGGGCACAGCCCAACAGCCCACAGCCGCCCCTGCACCGACTGCCGCCGCCGCCACCGCTGCACCCGCCCCCACCAGCGCCGCTGCACCGGGTGCGCCCACCGCCACTGCTGCCACTGCCGCGCCTGCTGCTGCAACGGCGGCTCCCGCCGTTCCCGCTACAGCCCCGAACCTGACGTTGCAGGAAGTCGCCAGCGGTTTCACCCGCCCCATTCACGTGACAAGCGCCGGTGATGGCAGCGGGCGGCTGTTTGTGATTGAACAGCGTGGCATTGTCAACATTGTGCGCGAAGGCCAACGCCTGGAGCAGCCCTTTCTCGACATTGAGCCGCTCGTTGGCTCCTCTGGCAACGAGCAGGGTCTGTTGAGCATCGCTTTTCACCCTGAGTATGCCAGCAACGGCCAGTTTTTTGTGAACTACACCAACCGCGAGGGTGATACCGTGGTGGCACGCTATCGGGTCTCTGCTGACCCAAATGTGGCCGACCCCGGCAGCGCCACGGTGCTGCTGACGATTGACCAGCCCGCCGCCAACCACAACGGCGGCATGATGGCCTTTGGGCCTGATGGCTATCTCTACATCGGCATGGGCGACGGCGGGCGGGCCGGTGACCCCTGGAACAATGCCCAGAACCTCGATGCGTTGCTGGGCAAAATGCTGCGGATTGACGTGAACAGCGAAAATGGCGAACCCTACGCCATTCCCTCCGACAACCCCTTTGTGGGGCAAAATGGCGCCCGGCCCGAGATCTGGGCCTATGGCCTGCGCAACCCCTGGCGTTTCTCGTTTGACCGGCAGACGGGCGACATGTACATTGCCGACGTGGGCCAGAACGCCCAGGAAGAGGTGCATTTCCAGCCCGCCGCTAGCCAGGGTGGCGAAAACTATGGCTGGCGCATGATGGAGGGCGATCTCTGCTTCCCTGCTGGCGAAAACTGCGACCGCCAGGGCCTGGAGTTGCCGTTTGTGACCTATGGCCGGGGCGAGGGCTGCTCGATCACGGGCGGCTATGTCTACCGGGGCAGTGCCTACCCGCAGATGGCCGGTTTCTACATCTACGCCGACTATTGCAGCGGTAACATGTGGGCTATCCACCAGGTCAACGGCACATGGCAAAACAGGCTCGTTGCCGAGACCGACAGCAACATCAGCTCGTTTGGCCAGGACGAGGGCGGCGAACTCTACTTGACCGACCGAGAGGGCGGTACGCTCTACCGAGTGGTGGTGGCGGGGTAGCACTTTTGCCACAGAGGGCACAGAGAACACAGAGGGGCCAGACGTACAACCACGTCTGGCCCTCTTGTTATAGCAGTTTACAAATCGGTTGAGCCAGCACCATGTGATTTTTCCGCATACTAGTGCTGTTCTCATCTGCAATCTGCAATAGCGCTGCGCGCCGTCCTGTGGGCAACAGCCAATCTGCAATCTGCTATAGACGGCCCTGAAATCGGCCTTCAACACTTCTTAACCAAACTTTCACCTACCCATAACATCGCCTTAAGCTGCACCTACTACCGTAGTAACTGCGTTCTTCTCGTCCTCTTCGCACGCGAGTCGTTCCCACTTGAGTAGACCTGGGATGGAGTTCACGGTGCAAAGTAGCAAAGGAAAAAGTATGCAGATGCGACGTTTGGGACTTGTCAGTGGTTTATTTGGTGCGTTGCTGCTCATCACCACGGCGACGGCGGCCCCGGCTGTGCCGGTGGTGCAGCCACGGCTGGAGGGACGGGCGGTGTTGCCTGCTGCCACCTTCGCCCCCGGCCCGGTGTCGGGCACGCTGCTCGGCCCCGGCCCGATCAATGGTATTTCGTTGCCCTTCCCCAGCCAGCCGGTGCAGGGTTTTTCGGCGGTGCTGGATGCGGGCAACGGGACTTTCTGGGCCATGGCGGACAATGGCTTTGGCAACAAGGCCAATTCACCTGATTTTCTGCTGCGCATGTACAGGGTGAAGCCCGAGTTTAAGACCGCCAGCGGCGGCAGTGGCTCGGTTGAGGTGGGCCAGTTCATCCAGTTGAGCGACCCGGAGCGGCGGGTGCCTTGGCCGATTGTGCAGGAAACCAGCAGCGAACGCCTGCTCACCGGCGGCGACTTCGATCTTGAGTCGGTGCGCCAGACGCCCAACGGCAACTTCTGGTTTGGCGACGAGTTTGGCCCCTTTTTGCTGCACACCGACGCCAACGGGCGCTTGCTCGATGCGCCCTTCCCCCTGCCCGGCGTCAAATCACCCGACAACCCGACGCTGGGCAGCGAGACGCCCAACCTGCCCCGTAGCCGTGGCTTCGAGGGCATGGCCATCTCCGCCGATGGTGCCACGCTCTACCCCATGCTGGAAGGGGCGCTGACCACCGATCCCGACCAGCGCCGCCGCATCATCTACGAGTTTGATGTGGCCAGCAAGCGCTACACTGGCGTTACCCACCAGTACCGAGTGGAAGACCCAAGCTACGCGATTGGCGACTTTACCCCGCTTGACCGCAACCGCTTTGTGATTATCGAACGCGACGGCGGTCAGGGCACGGCGGCCCAATTTAAGCGCATCTTTCTGGTAGATTTGCGGCTAACTGACGCTGAGGGCTTTCTGGTCAAGCTCAACCTGGTTGACCTGCTTAACATCGGCGACCCCAACGGCATTTCGCTGCCGGGCCAGCCGGGCGACATCGGCCTCGGCGATCCCTTCTCATTTCCCTTTGTGACGATTGAAAGCGTGCTGCCCCTGGATCGGTCGCGGCTGCTCGTCATCAATGACAACAACTTCCCCTTCAGCCTGGGGCGCAACCCCCAGCGGCCCGACAACAACGAATTTATCATCATCCAGCTCGACCCGCGCCAGCGGCGGTAGCGGGTTTTTGCCACAGAGCGCACGGAGGACACCGAGGGTGCGAACCCCAATGTGGTTCGCACCCTTTTGTTGTTTGATAGCTCGCGCAAAGCCGCCAAGCCGCAAAGAGCTGTGTATCATGTATCTGCAATGCTTCATACACTTTATAGATTGGTGGGCGATTTTTCAGGCAGGCTTCTGACATAAAAACGTCTCATTGTCTGCAATTGCCGCCTCATAGCAGTTTGCACATCGGTTGAGCCAGCACCGTGGGGTTGTATCGCATTGCAGTGCTGACGCAATCTGCAATCTGCAATCTGCCAATCTGCAATCTGCTTTAAAGCCCGGCATAAGCTGTGCTACAATCGGCATCGTGTTGCACCAAAGTGTGCCCCGCCAACGTCAAAACAGCATCAGAATGGCTGGCTACACACGGAAAAGGAGAAGACCATGCGCCGGAGTCGGACGGGTACACGCATTATCACCGCCATTGCCCTGTTGCTCACCTTCTGGCTGATCTGGTCGCGCCTGAACATTGTGATCTGGATCAATATCCCGTGGTGGGGGCTGCTGATTGTGGCCGTGGTCATCTTCTTGATGATTGATTACGTGCTGAGTATGCTGTTTAAGCGTGGCTCGTGAAATTAACCGAAAGGGAAATGAAGGAAATAAAGGAAATTACGCCAACCGGCTCGGAATAATTTCCCTCATTTCCTTTGTAGTTTCGCCAATCTAAAATCTGAAATAAGGAGCAAAATCCATGCGGGTGCTTGTGTACGATGCCCATTCCTATGATCAGACCTTTTTGCGGGCGGCGAACAAAGATAATTTTGAACTGGATTTCACCGCCTCCCAACTCGATCTTCAAACGGCGGCGCTGGCGGCAGGCTACGAGGCGTTGTGCTGTTTTGTGAACGACCAGGCCTCGGCTCCGGTGCTAGAACGGCTAGCGGCGGGCGGCACCCGCTGCATCGCCCTCCGTTCCACTGGCTTTAACAATGTGGATCTGGAAGCGGCGGAACGACTCGGCATCACCGTGATGCGGGTTTCGTCCTATTCGCCCTATGCGGTGGCCGAACATGCCGTGGCGCTGCTGATGACGCTCAACCGGCGCACCCACCGGGCCTTCAACCGCACCCGCGAGTTCAACTTCCGCCTGGCCGGGCTGCTGGGCCGCGACATCCACGGACTCACGGCGGGCGTGGTGGGCACCGGCAAAATTGGCGCAGCTTTTGCCAGCATTATGAAGGGCTTTGGCTGCACCCTGCTCGGCTACGACGTGGCCGAAAACCCGGCCTGCCAGGCCCTGGGCATGCGCTACCTGCCGCTGAACGAGGTACTGGCCCAATCGGACATTGTGAGCCTGCATGTGCCGCTGATGCCCAAAACCCGCCACCTCATCAATGCCGAAACCCTGGCGCTGATGAAGCCGGGAGCCTATCTGATCAACACCAGTCGCGGCGGGCTGGTGGACACCGAGGCGCTGATTGAGGCGCTGCGCGACAATCGTCTGGGCGGGGTGGGGCTGGATGTCTACGAGGAGGAGGAGGGCAAGTTCTTCAAAGACCTTTCCGACCAGGTGATGGGCGACGAGGTGCTGGCCCGCCTGATGACCTTTCCCAACGTGCTGATCACCGGCCACCAGGCCTTTTTCACCGAGCAGGCCGTGACGACGATTGCCGAAACTACCATGGGCAACCTGGCCGATTTTGCCGCCGGGCGCAGCAATGGCAATGTGTTGAAGCCGAATTGATGAGGTGTTTTGTAGTGCTAGCAAAGCTACATCTTTAATTAGCTCTCGCAAAGCCGCAAAGGCCCGGTTCTAAGCCTTCCAAAGGGGCGCGGGGTTGTTTTCAATGTATGGTTCATTACTCAGTCAGCGAAGTTCTCTGGCCATGCACATCGTTGTCACCCCGACCGCAGGGAGGGGTCTTCACTGCATCACCGTGCAGATTCCTTACTCCGTTCGGAATGACAGCGAGCAACAAAGCATACACCATGCAAACGATGCATGTGGAACACGTTGTGAGCTTTGCGCTCCTTCGACACGCCCCCTTCGACAGGGCGGTTCGTGAGCTTGTCGAACGGCAGGGCAGGCAGGGGAGCCTCAGAACCGGGTTTTTGCGTGAGCTTCTTCAGCCGGAGTCTAGCGGCGGAGTTGGTAGACACGGTAGCCATCGGCCTGGTAGGCCAGTGAGATCTGCTGCTCCTGCATCGGGGCGTTACTCAACCACTGAATCTGGATGAGCGTTAAGTATTAAAACGAGTTTACATGCTGCCGTGGCCCTCAAGGGCGCGGTTTGAAGCTGCGAAACCCGCCTGCGCGGGCTATCCGGATTTAATTTTTAATCTTCATGATATAGTTCGTCAACGAGGTCTTCTGGCAGTGATGTCCATGTCACCCCGAACGAAGGTGAGGGGTCTGCAACGCACGGCAATGCAGATTCCTCCCGGAGCCTGCCCTGAGTACAGCGAAGGGGTCGGAATGACAACGCCGATCATTGGAGACAAGAAAACGTCGTTTGTAGAGCAATGAAGATGCAGGTTTTGCAGTTGCGTGGTATATGGAACGTTACTCTCCCATCGGCATAGTTGGCACCAACGCATCTATGTTTGGAAATGGCGTGCAGTTGGTAAAAATAACGAGCATCTGAAATTCCTGCCTGGTGCAACTCATTGAGTGGGTGGTAATGAATTGCTCAAAGGCAGGCAAGCTAGCGCGCCCGTGTTCCATAACAAAAGCGGTAGCTTGACCTTGAGCCGCCGCAACCTGCTGCTCGTTCCGTGTATCATAATTCACCTTTGTTGCCCCGGTAACTGTGGAGGCAATAATGGTGTTGCCACTCTCAAACATCACCGGCCAACTCGTCCAGAATGAGCCGTATATGTAGCGCACGCCCTGCTGCTCCAGGTAGGCCGCTGCCTGGGCGTAGGGGCGAGGCGGGGCTTGTAAGGCTGGAGTAGCCGCACCAACGAGGGTGAGCGTATTGAAACTCACTACTCCCAACAACATTGCTGCCGCTATCGCTCTGCCATAGCGCCAGGAACGAGCTATGGCAATGGTGCTGCCGACGAGGAGCGATAGCGCAACCAGAACCGGCAACACATAACGAACATCACTGACAAGCCAGCCCATTGAACTAAAGATAAACAGCGACACTGTGGCGATTGCGAGGAATAAGGGCAGGA
>JALONX010000822.1 GCA_025454695.1 Chloroflexaceae bacterium | reverse complement strand
GCGAACTGCCAACTGCCAACTGCGAACTGCCAACTGCCAACTGCGAATTGCCACCTGTGCTTCACCCCCGCCTTCACCCTCTGGCTACTGCTGCTTCACCTGCTGTGCCGCTATACTTGTGACAGTAGTACGACACGAGAGGCACACGCAGGAGGAAGCGATGAACCTGGTTGAAGAAGTTTGCATCAATGCGGTGTTGCGCCCGGCAGCGACGGCAATTGTGGATATGACGCGGGACACCCGCCGCACGATGAGCTTTGGCGCATTGGAAGTGGCCTCGCGGCGAGTGGCGCTGGCCCTGGGCGGGGCCGGGTTGCAGCCCGGCGACCCGGTGCTGCTGCTTCAGCCCGCCTCGCTTGAGCTATATGCCACCATGCTCGGCGTGCTGCGGCTGGGCATGGTGCCGCTCCATGTGAGTCCCTCAGCAGCGTTGAGCTTTATTGACGACTGCTGCGAACTGGTGCCGCCCCGTGCCCTCATCGCCGCTCCCCAGGTGCAGATGCTGAAGCTCTCCTCGCCTGCCCTGCGCCGCATCCCCTTCACCTTCATCGCTGGCAAAGAACTCTGCTTTGCCCACGGCAGCGGCGCGGAGGTGGAGCGCGTGGCCATTCGGCAGGTGGAGGATGAGACACCAGCCCTGATCACGTTCGAGCATGTGGGCGATGGGATGGCCGCGCCCCTGGTCACAACCCACGGCAGCCTGTTCACCCGCGAGTTGCGCCAGAATTCCCAGGCCCTGGGGGTAGATGTGGCGCTGGAACCGGCGGCGGTGCTGGCTAACCTGGCCGCTGGTGTGACCAGCGTGCTGCCCGACATGCTGCTGGAGCAACGGCCCGACATGAGTGGGCCGGTGTTGTTGCAACACATCCGCGCCGAAGGGGCCACCGGCGTGAGCCTGCCGCTACTGGTGCTGGAACGGCTGGTACGCTTTTGCCTGGCCCACAGCATCAGCCTGCCGCAAATTCGGCAGCTGCGCAACGGCGAGACCCCGCTGCCGCCCCGCCTGCTGCCACGGCTCCAGCGGGTGATGCCCAATGCCATGCCCACAAGCAGCGCTGCCGCTGGCGAGGTGCAGATGCTGGTGTTCCCGCGCCAGGGCGAGGCAGCGGGTGTCGTAACGATGGCAGCCTAGCTGCAATCAAGGAACGAGGAACGATGCTTTGTGAAACGTGAAACGTGAAACGTGCTGCGTACCATAGAGTCTCTTGACTCATACTTCATACTTCATACTTCATACTTTTTCGGTTCCCGGTCACGTTAGTTCAACATCTCGCGCTAGCAAATCTTCCTCCGTTTCGCGGCGCTGGATGAGGCGGGCCTGGCCATCGCGCAGCAGCAACACCGCCGGGCGGGGTACCATGTTGTAGTTGCTGGCCATGCTGAGGGTGTAGGCCCCCGCTACTGCCACAGCCAGCAGGTCGCCCGGTGCGGCTGGGGGCAGCGGGGCATCGCGCAGCAGCACATCCCCGGACTCGCAGTAGCGCCCCGCCACATGCACCGTTTGTGTGGCCGGGGCATCGGCCTTGTTGGCCAGCAGGGCGGTGTAGCGCGCCCCGTAGAGCGCCGGGCGCAGGTTGTCGGCCATGCCGCCGTCTACATGAAGGTATTGCAGATTGTAGATTGCAGATTGCAGATTACCGGAGTTTGCGTGAGTCGCTAATCTCCCATCTCCAATCTTAGCTACGCTGCGTTTGGTAGCAATAACGCTGTAAATTGCCACGCCCGCCCGGGCAACGATGGAGCGGCCTGGTTCGACGGTGAGGCGGGGCAGCGGCCATCCCTGGGTCAGGTGTTCGCCGTCATACATAGAGGTAGCTACCGCTTCAGCGTAGGCTTCAATGTTGCTGGCAGGCATCTCGGCGGTGTAGGGCACGCCCAGGCCGCCGCCGGGGCTAAGCTCTTCCACCGCCAGGCCGTGGCGCAGCCGTAGCCGGGCCGCCATGTCGAGCAGCACATGCACCGTTGCCCGGATTGAACTTTCCTCAAACAGCTGCGAACCGATGTGAGCGTGCAGCCCCAGCAGCCGCAGGCCCGGTGCGTCTAGCAGCCGTTCGGCGGCGGCATCGAGCGCGGCCAGGGGCAGGCCGAATTTTGAGTCGGCGCTGCCAGTGGCGATGTGGGCGTGGGTGTTGGCCTGGATATTGGGAGCCAGCCGTAGCAGCACGCCCTGCGGTTCGGCCCGCCCCACCGTAAGTGCCGCCAGCTGTTCCAACTCGTCCAGGTTGTCCACCACTACCGCGCCGATGTCCCAGTCTACTGCTCGCTCCAGTTCGGTTCTGGTTTTGGCGTTGCCGTGCATGTGAACATGGGCCATGGGCAGGCCTGCCCGCCGGGCCACCAGCAACTCGGTGCCGGAAACCACATCTAGCCCCAGCCCCTCCTGGGCCACCAGCTGAGCGATGGCGGTGTTGAGGAGGGCTTTGCTGGCGTAGTGAATGCGGGTTTCGCCCTCGTAGAAGCGGGCGAAGGCGGCCTGATAGGCCCGCATAGTGCCCCGCAGCGTCGCTTCATCAAACAGATACAACGGCGTGCCGTGTTCGGCGGCCAGGGTCGTCACATCACACCCGCCAAGGTGCAGGTGCCCATTGTGGATGGTGGCGGTGTCGGGCCAGAGGGTGATATTCATAGAATGAAGAATTACGAGTTGAGAATTGAGAAAAGGGCGGACAGAACCGAGAACTGAGCCTGCCCTGAGCGAAGCCGAAGGGAACCAAGAACCAGGTTCAAAATACGTAATGCATAATCCGTAATTAACACGAGTTACGCGGTGCGGGTGTTATGCGGCGGTCAGACACAGCTACAGACATCCCTTTGGGGAACACGCTTGAGCGTGTTTCAAGCGTTCAGACGCCGAATTCATTCGGTGGCTGGTCTGAACCGACACGGCACAAACTTCCCGCTATGAGCGCGACCGCGTAACTCGTGTAATTAAGCATTGAAAGTGTATTACGGGTTACGCATTACGGATTACGCATTACGCATTACGCATCACCTTTCTCAACGCTCAATTCTCAACTCCCCACTCCCCCCAACCCCAACGCATCGGCTTCGCCGCGCATGGCGCTGATGACTTCGGCGATTAGCTCGTCGAGGCTCAGGCCGAGCAGGGCCGCGCCGTGGGGAAAGGACTCACGGCTGACTTTGGCGGCGAAGGCTTTGTCTTTCATCTTCTTCTTCACCGACGAGACCTCCACGCTGTGGATG